>JBKGYG010000059.1:0-10878 GCA_046546235.1 Eubacteriales bacterium
GTATACCAAATACTGTCTTTTATGTCAACATATTTTTATTATTTAACTTTTAATTATAATTTTAACTTTATATTTGAATTATATAGTGAAAAAGTCCATCAGCCACTATGATAATAATTGTGGTTAATAAGACTTTTTCACAATCAATTATTTATCCAACTAATTTATTGCCACAGTATAAGCAATAATTAGCACCTTCTATTATTGGTGTCCCACAACTACAAACAGGTGTCTTTTCTTCTAATTCATCTGTTACTTCTTCAACTTCTTTACCACAGTTAGTACAATAGTTCTCTCCATTTACTAATTTAGTCCCACAATCACATACTTTCTCTTCTATTTCCTTTGCTTCTAAAGTTGTTATTTCTTCTTTCACTTCTGCCTTTTCGTTTATATCACCTTCTACAACTTTTTCCTGTTTTTCATTTCCTTTATTTATTACTTTTTCTTGTTCCCTACTCTCTTGGTTTATTACTTCTTCTTGTTCTTCATTTTCTTCGTTTATTACTTCTTCTTGTTCTTCATTTTTTATTTCTTCCTTATTATTTTCAATTATTTCTTTATTTGATCCTTTTTCATATTTTCTACCACATAGCATACAAAATCTTAATTTCATACTCTCATGTAATTCTGCACCACATTTACAAATATTTGATGTTTCCTCTTTATCTTCTTCAATATCATCTTTATCTTCATTGACAACTTCCTGAACTTTTTCTTCTTTTTCAAACTTTTTACCACATGAAATACAGAACCACATTTTTTTACTTTCATTTAATTCTGAGCCACATTCACATAGTTTTATATTCTCATCTTCAATATTCTCATCTTCTATTTTCTCATCTTCTATTTTCTCATCTTCTATTTTCTCATCTTCAATATTCTTATCTTCAATATTATCATCTTTATACTCTTTCTGAGATTCAGAATCAGTTTTTTCTATGTTTTCTTCAACAATATCTTCTGCTATATTTTCCTTAGTGTCTACTGAAGACTTTTCAATCTCCTCCACTTTTTTCCCGCAGTTAGTACAGAATTTGATACCTTTTTCCAACTCTACCCCACATTCACATAGTTTTTTATTAGATGATACTTCTGACCTTTCAACTTTTTTGCCACAAGATGGACAATACGCTACTGTTCCATCAATATTACTACCACAAGAACATCTTAGCTGAATTTCTCTAAGTTCACTTATAGTTTCTTCTTTTTTTTCTTCAAGCTTGTCAATTTCAACTTGTTTATTATGTATACTTATATCTATTGCTTCAATTTTTTCTAATTCGTCTTTAAAAATATCTACATTGATTTCTTCATCGTCTTTCAGCGAATAAACTTTTTCTCCTAATCGAATAAAAGCATCTTTTTTCCTTTTCTTTAAAGCTGATATTTCACCCTTTATTTTATTTTGTTCGATTAAAACCGAAGATTTTACCCCAACTTTTTTAAACTCTCCCTTTAATTTTCCAAATAAATCTGACATATTACCCCTCCTAATAGTTTCTCGATTGTTTTTTAATTTTCTAATATATTTATTGTATATATAGTTTTCTGTTATATGTAATATTTTAACTTTAATTTAGTTTTTTTTCAATAGATTTAATAAAGATTGTCAATAAACTCTAAAGATTTGAATTTGAAATCAAAATGGTATTTTAAATATTCTTTTAATACAAAATTAAGTTCCATTAATATTTTATTGGATACATTAAATGAAAATAATTTATTAATTGGGGCGGCTAGTATGTATTGCATTGTATATCTTGTTCCTTCCGTTATTTTAATCCCTTTCTTGTTAAGCTTACCATGATTTTTACACATTATGCCCCCTTCACTTACTACAAAATAATACTCGTTATGATTTGAATTGCAATTAGGTATTAAACAATTAATTATTTCTGGTGTTAAACCACTTAAACTCAGAATTTTTAATTCAAAGATACACCGTATTAATGTATTAGAAATTATTTCCTTTGTTAACATATGTAAAGATTTTGCTAATAATGATATTATATTAGAAGATTCTATATTCTCATCTGTTATATATGCTACAAATTCGTTAAAATATAAACCATACGCCATCTTTTCGATATCTTGTCTTAGCTCATAAAATGATTTAATAATTTCAATTTGATTAATGCTATTTGAATTTTTCCCTTTATATATAACAAAATCACCTATAACAAAAGTTTGACTTCCCGCTAACAAATGACTATTTGGCCTTCTTGATCCTTTTGCAAAAGCATTTAGCTTGCCTTCTTTAGTTATTAAAACAATTCTTTTGTCGTAGTCACCAATCGGCATTGAACTTAGAACAATACCTTTTACCTTTATTTTTTGATTCATAAAACACCACCTATTCAAGTGCTATACTATGTGAAACAAGAGCAGTTTTATACTGCCCTTCTTATCACAGATGACCAAGTTATTTTGCTTCCTTCTTTAAAAAAACTTCTCTCTTTTCTCTTTTAACAGCATCTCTTTCTTTGTGGTGGTTTCTAATTTGAGCATAAGAAATATACGCTTCAATGCTTCCAGTCTCTTCAAACAAATCCCAATAATAGGTCTCTAGCATTTTATTGCCCCCTAATAAGCTATTATGTTAGTAATTAAAATCTTTAATTAACCTTTATGTTAATAGCTTCTCCTGAAAACATTTTGGTATACTACTAAAAAAATACCATATGCTATTTTAGCAAAATGCCTTGACAAATTATAAAACCACTAATAAGCTTAATTTATTGCCTTTGTATCCTAATATATCATAACTCTTTTTTATTATAACCATAGTTTTGAAGTAAGAAATCACTATCTCGCCAATCTTTTTTAATTTTTACCCATAATTGTAAATATACTTTCGTTCCTAATAAACCTTCTATCTCTTGTCTTGCAAGAGATCCAATTTTTTTAAGCATAGAACCCTGTTTCCCAATTATAATTCTTTTATGAGAATCTTTTTCACATATTACTGTTGCGTCTATATCAATAATAGATTTTTCATCTCGTTCTTTAAACTGATCTATGATAACAGCTATACCATGAGGTATTTCTTGATTAAGTAAGTATAATGCCTTTTCCCTTATTATTTCCGCTACTATTTGTCTTTCTGGCTGATCAGTAATCATATCACTTGGAAAAAATAAAGGTCCTTCTGGTAAATACTTGAATAAAACTTCAACCATATTTTTTGTGTTTTCACCATTAAGTGCAGATATAGGTATAATTTCTTTAAAATCATAAGTATCTTTAAACAAATTAATAACTTCTAATATCTCTCCTTTTGGAAGAGTATCAATTTTATTAACAACTAAAATAACTGGTGTTTTAACTTTATTTAGTTGTTCCAGTACATACTTATCACCTTTGCCAATATATTTTGAAGGTTCAATAAGCCAAAGAATAACATCTACCTCTTTTAATGTTTTTTCTGCAGTTTGCACCATGTATTGTCCCAATTTATGTTTTGGAATATGTATCCCTGGCGTATCAATAAAAATAATTTGTCCTTCTTCTTTTGTTATTATAGTTTGTATTCGATTTCTAGTTGTCTGTGGTTTATCTGATGTAATAGCTATCTTTTTGCCAATCAAATGATTCATTAATGTTGACTTACCAACATTTGGCCGTCCTATTAGCGTAACAAACCCTGATTTTATTCCATCGGTCAAATTTATCTCTCCTTTGCTTCTTATATTATAGGACTTGGCAACGCAATACCAAGCCCTTAAATATTAATCAAATAGTGGTAATAAATCTTTAAATATTTCACTATTATTTTTTAATTTATCTTCATTTCCAATAACACAAATATTATCTTGTTTCAATATGCTATGCACTAATTCAGCTAATTTCCTTATATCTTCATCAGTTGTATTTAGGACTTCTTCTCTTTCTTTTTGAATGTCCTCATAGGATATTTTATTAAAATACATTAGAACAGCTGTTTCTCCTTTAAGCGATGGCGTTAACGGAGCATCTAATTTACTTATGGTTCCTATTATATACTTCTTCATATCCCTTTCATCAGCGTGAAAATGTCGTACATAGTCATATAACCTATCATATGTTTCAAGTGTTTCCTTCAAATTAGGATCACGATAAGATGTGAAATAAGCATTTCCATTTCGAGTAAATGAACACATTGCTCCATATGCTCCACCCTTAACACGAATATTACTCCACAAATAGTCTAAACTTGTTATAGTTTGTAATACTCTTAGTGCTCCTGTATAATGAAAACCTTCTTTTACAAAATTACCCGCTTTTGATACATATTGTATCTTCCCTGATGTTAAGAACCCTTCATTTTCTTTTTTAATATTAAAATTAAGATTATCTTCTTTTATAGGTTCTGTATATAATTCGTTTACAAATTTTTCTATTTCATTTTCAAAAATACCATATGCAGATTTTTCAGCAGTATAGCTTATAACAAGATTCTCTTGTCTAAAAATATATTTTATTAGTTTATTTAATTTTTCTATTATGTCATCTTTTTTCTCATCATAACTTTTTACAAGTTGTTCTATAAACTTATAATAAGTAATTCCACTTGTTAATTCTTTGTAAAATGCAACATGAGAAAAATAAGACATTGCACGATTAGCAGCTTGAACATGCCCTGCACTATTTAATTTCATTTGTAGTCTTGATTTAGTTTCTAAAAGTATTTCTAATACTCTTTTTGGATTATCTAATTTACTTTTAAATATTATTTCTTTGACTAAATCAAACATTATAGGAAGCTTATCATAAAAAGCCTTTGCCTTAACTTCAAATTTAGGTAAATATACATCAGGCCCTTCATTGTGACTATAAACATTTACCGTATTATATATTCCTCCAGTATTTATATTAATCCTATCTGAAAGCTCTGAGTAAGCGTAATTTTGAGTATCAACTTTACCTAGTATAGTAGAAAGCAATCCTAAATATGGCACAAGATTACTTGGTACACTTTTAGTATCAAAAATCAACTTTACATAACCAATATTATTTGTAAACATTGGATGCAACAATATTTTTGTATTATGATCATCTATTACTTCAAGAGGTAATTTTTCTGACTTTTTATTAATGTCCTCTCGATTGATAATAGGTATTTTCTCTATATCTTCTTTTTTGCTGGGCTCTTCTTGATATAGAAATAAATCTTTAGTTTGTTTAACATATTTCTCCAATTCCTCTTTACTTAATATGTTTTTATACTGTTTTAATTTGTCATCTGTTTCTTTTTCATTTTTAGATGTTAAGCCTTTTTCTGGTTTTATAATTACTATAGAACTATGTTGATTATTCAACATATATTTTTCTATTAGTTTTTCAAAATATTTATTATTCATTCCTTCTCGAAAATTTTCAAATGTACAATTGTATTTAAAATGCATCAATGGATCTTTATCATAGAGCCAACTACTTAGATGCATCATAGCATATATTACACCTTTTGGATATCTACCATAATCAGCTTCTCTTATCTTAAATTCATAATAATTAATTGCTGCTTCTATTTTATTTTTATCTATGCCATTCTTGACTAATTCTCTCAATGTGTTATTTATTATTCTAATAAAATCTTCTTTTTGGTCCTCATTAGCATCTTTTGCTACTATACTTATAGTAGGTTGTAATATACTATTATCATAGGATCCAAAAACATCTTTTCCTATTCCTGCTTCAATCAATGCAGTTTTTAATGGTGCCCCTTCTGCTTCAAGTAATAAATATTCTAATACTTGTATAGCATAGTATAATTCTGTATCAGTTGATGTTCCAATAACAAAGTTATTACTTAAGTAAGTTTTATCCTTTGTATCTTCGTTATTTGATATAGAGTAGTATTCAACACTTTCTCTTGCTTTATCAAATGCTTTTTGAACTGGTATCTTAGACTCAACAGTTATCTTGTCATAATGTTTTAAATAATTAGCATCCATCCACTCTAATTTTTGTTGTATATCAAAATCACCATATAAGAAAATATAACTGTTTGATGGATGATAATATTTTTTATGAAATTCAATAAAATCTTCTTGTGTCAAATCTGTAATATATTCAGGATCTCCTCCTGATTCTTTTGAATAAGGCGTTTCTGGAAAAAGTGATGCTTGTATTTTCCTAAACAAAACTTGTTCTGGCGAGGAGAAGGCTCCTTTCATTTCATTATAAACGACTCCCTTATACTTTAATGGGTTATTAACATCTTCTAATTCATAGTGCCAACCTTCTTGTCTAAGTATTTCAGGCTTTTCATAAATATTAGGTTGTAAAACTGCATCCATATAAACATGCATTAAATTCTGAAAATCTTTTTGATTAACACTTGCCACAGGATACATAGTCTTATCAGGAAATGTCATAGCATTTAAAAATGTATTTAATGAGCCTTTTGCTAATTCAACAAAGGGATCTTTTGCAGGGAATTTTTTGGAACCACATAATACTGAGTGTTCTAATATATGGGGTAATCCTGTATCGTCTTCTGGTGGTGTTCTAAAGCTTATTGAAAACACCTTGTTGTCATCATTGTTAGATAATAATAAAGCTTTTGCTCCACTTTTTGTATGTTCGAAAACCCTAGCAATTGAATCTAATTCTTCAATATTTTGTTGATCAATAAGATTAAATCCATGATAATTTTGTCCAATTTTATATTCCATATGATATCACTCCTCCATCTACATTCTACCATTTATTCTCTTAAAAATTCATATTATAACTAAATAAATTCTTCTTATGAATTCTCTTCTAAATAAAGCCTTATTTGTTTAAAAGTTTCATCTATATATAATATAAACACAAAACGTATTTTTAAACAAGAATAAGTTATAATTTAAATATGAAAAGCAAAAATGAAAGCTTGCTTGCAAGATACTAGTCGTTTTAGTAGTTCTTTTGTCATATTTTCTTTTGTTGGCGCTACCAGCCCTCATATCGGACCTCCACCGACAAGTCTGTGCCCATGCCGGGCAGACTACAAAAAAGACACTTTCAAAATGAAAGTGTCTTTTGTTACAACCTTTGATACTATATATTTCATATATATTTATATAAAATATTCCCTTTGGTATCCTTGATTATAACTTAGTTACATTTGAAGCTTGAGGTCCTTTTTCCCCTTCAACAACTTCAAATTCAACTTTGTCGCCTTCTTCAAGAGATTTGAAACCACCCATTTGAAGAGCAGTATAATGTACAAATACATCATTACCAGCTTCGTCAGAGATAAATCCAAATCCTTTTTTTGCATTGAACCACTTAACTGTTCCTGTTTTCATTAAATAATTCCTCCTGATAAATAATAAATATACTGGTTTAACCAGCTTGCTATGGTAAGCATGGTAAAATAATACCATAATTACAGCATTCTGTCAATATCAGTTGCCCTATATCATTAAGAAAACTTAAATAAATATTAATAAAACTAATATATAATATTATTAAAAGTAATATATCCATATAAGTATAATAATGACGCTAATCAAACCATGGCAATACCTAGTAATTGTTAATATTAGATATTACTTTCTTTATTATTATATGCTTATATTTAGTTTGTAAACACTTTTACTGAAACAATTTAAATTTTTTAATGTCTAAAATGACGCATATTAGTAAACACCATAGCAATCCCATATTTATTACAAGCATCAATTGATTCTTGATCTCTTATAGACCCACCTGGTTGAATAATGCAAGTAATACCTGCTTTATGTGCCTCTTCAACACAGTCACTAAATGGGAAGAAAGCATCAGATGCTAATGCAGCACCTTTTAAACTATCTTCTCCTAAATGTTCTTTAGCATGATCTATTGCTTGTTTACAAGCCCATATTCTATTAACTTGTCCTGGTCCAACCCCAATTGATTGATTATCTTTTGCTATAGCAATGCCATTTGACTTAGCGTATTTAACAACTTTCCAACCCAATAATAAATCTTCCATTTCTTGTTCTGTTGGTTTTCTATCTGTAACAACTTTTAATTCTCCATCTTCAGGTAGTAAAACATTATCAATTGATTGAACTAGTAAGCCACCTGCAACTTTTTTAAGATCTATTGCATCTTCTCCTTGTTTCTTATCAATATTATCAAGTTTTAATAAACGAATGTTTTTCTTTTGTTTTAATATTTCTAGCGCCTCATCTGTATAACTTGGAGCAACTACTATTTCAATAAAAATCTTATTAATTTCTTCTGCTGTTTTTTCATCTATTTCTCTGTTTGCTGTTACAATACCTCCAAAGATAGAAACTGGGTCCGCTGTATATGCTTTTTGATAAGCTTCATAAATCGTTTTTCCAGTTCCAACACCACATGGATTAGCATGTTTACAACCTACTACTGATGGTTCTGTGAACTCTTTTAATAGTTCTAAAGCACCATTAGTATCATTTATATTATTAAATGATAATGCTTTCCCATGTAATTGTTCTGCATCTGTTAATGCACCTTTAGTTTTACCCACTTCTTTATAAAAAGCAGCTTTTTGATGTGGATTTTCTCCATAACGCATATCCTGTACTTTTTCATAAGTCATAGTAATAGTATCTGGCATTTCTGTATCATTTAATTGTTTTCTAAGATAATTAGCAATTAGTGTATCATAGTGTGAAGTATGTTCAAATACCTTTTTACACAAATAAAATTTAGTATCTTTTGCAATCTCACCATTTGTTTTTATTTCATCAACTATTTTACTATAATCACTAGGGTCAACTACAACTGCAACATCTTGATAGTTTTTTGCTGCTGAACGCAACATAGTAGGGCCACCTATATCTATATTTTCAATTGCTTCTTCTAAAGTAACACCATCTTTAAGAATAGTCTCTTTAAATGGATATAAATTAACAATAACTAAATCAATAGTTTTAACTTTTAATTCCTTAAGTTGTTTCATATGTTCTTCATTAGATCTCATAGCTAATAACCCTGCGTGAATATTTGGATGTAATGTTTTAACACGTCCATCTAAACATTCTGGAAAACCCGTTACATCTGATATATTAATAACATCAAGTCCTGCTTCTTTCAGCTTTCTTTCTGTACCACCTGTTGATATTATCTCAACACCTAATTCTCTTAATTCTTTTGCCAATTCTACGATGCCAGTTTTGTCTGAAACACTAATTAATGCTCTCATCTAATCTACCTCCATATAATTTATTATTTTATATTAAAACCTGAGATATAAATCTCTAAGTAATTCCATCTATATAACCAAGGCATTCCATAATGCTTTTTACTTGTGATATTAGCATTTTTTTATACAAAAAGACCACCTAGGAACCATTACTTAAATAAGGGTGCCCAGGCGGTCGGCTTAATCAAAACTGTACTCCCTAAGGGTTAATTCCCTTTATCCGCCAGTTGTACAGTTAAATCTATATAGATTAATTAAAATTTGTTTTATCCTGCAGCTACTAATGCAAAACGTAAAATAAATAATACCGCAAATATATAAATTAATGGGTGGACTTCTTTAGGTTTACCTTTTGCAATTTTTACAATTGGGTAAAAGATAAATCCAGCAGCAATACCCGTTGCAATACTATAAGTAAATGGCATAATAGCCATAGTTAAAAATGCAGGTATAGCTTCTTCCAGATCATCAAATTTGATATTCTTAACAGCTCCAATCATCATAATCCCTACTAAAATTAATGCAGGCGCAGTAGCCGCTGATGGAATAATACTAATTATAGGAGATAAAAACAATGCTCCAATAAATAATATAGCTGTCACTACAGAAGTTAATCCTGTTTTACCACCTTCTGATATTCCTGCTCCTGATTCAACATAAGTTGTAACAGTTGATGTTCCCAAAAATCCTCCTGCAGTTGTAGCAATTGCATCAGCAGAAAGAGCTTTCTTCATATTTGGTAAATCCCCATCTTTATCAAGCATTCCTGCTCTAGCTCCTGTACCTATTAATGTTCCTATAGTATCAAACATATCCACCAAACTAAAAGCAATAACAATCATAATAACACCAAAAATGCCTCCACCTATAACTGTACTGGCATTTGAAAATTCAAATAATCCACCAAAATCTGGCATAATTTTGTCGCCGTACTCTGATAGATAGCTCAAATCTGGATACCATTTTCCTTTGATACCTTTAAGATTAGTAACATTCATTGGAATTCCAATAATTGTAGTTGCAACGATTCCAATTAATAATGCTCCCTTAATTTTTAGCAATACTAAAATAATAGTAATAGCTAGTCCTATTAATGTTAAAAGCGCAGGTCCAATATCTGCAAATTTTTCTGCTGCACCAAAACTAACTAACGCATTACCTGTGTCCGGATTACTTACTATAACTCCACCATTCCGCAAACCTATTAAAGCTATAAACAATCCTATACCAGCTGTAATAGAATATCTGATTGTAGTTGGAATTGCTCTAACAATCATTTCTCTTAAACCAAATATAGTTATTATTATAAATAAAACACCCGAAAAAACAACCGCAGCCAAACCTTGTTGAAATGTTAAACCAGTTGCCAACATTATAGTATATGCAAAAAAAGCATTAAGCCCCATACCTGGTGCTTGAGCAAATGGAAGATTGGCATATAGTCCCATTATCAAAGTACCAACAGCAGCTGATACACAAGTTGCAGTAAAAATAACTGTATAATAGAAATTAAGATCATATACTGCTCCATCTCCATTAATCTTACCCATAGCATCAGTTATAATACTAGGATTTACCGCAATTATATACGCCATAGCTAAAAATGTCGTAATCCCCGCAATAATTTCTGTTTTAACATTGGTTCCATTTTCTTTAAGCTTAAAAAATTTCTGTAACATGGAATACCCTCCTTAGTTTTTCTGTTAAATACAAGCTTATTTTATCAAACAAGC
>JBKGYG010000060.1:0-10660 GCA_046546235.1 Eubacteriales bacterium
ACTGGTTCATTAAGCTTCTGTATAATAATTACATTTGCTAAAGGTTCTAATCCCTTTTCTTTCGCAATTGTTGCTCTTGTTCGTCTTTTTGGTCTATATGGTCTATATAAATCTTCTACTTCAACTAATGTAGAAGCATGTTGGATTAGTTGTTTTAATTCTTCTGTTAGTTTGCCTTGTTCTTCTATGCTTTTTATTACTTGTTCTTTTTTTTCTTCAAGATTTCTTAAATAAGTTAACCTTTCATGTAAATCCCGTAAAAGCTCGTCACTAAGAGAACCTGTTTTTTCTTTTCTATAACGTGCTATAAATGGAATGGTATTTCCTTCATCAATTAATCTAATAGTGTTCTCCACTTGCCAAGGTTTTATTTGAAATTCTTCTTGTATCGCCTTAAATATATCCATAATTTATCTCCTTTATTCTTTTATCCCAATCTTATTATAAATTATCTAGAAATCTTTTACAACTAGTATAGAAGGATTATATCACTTCTTTATTTCTTTATATTCTCCAATTTGACTTGTAAAATAAGTAACACAAAACCCTATCATTAAAGCTACTAAACTCACGGATAAAACAGATCCTGATAAATCAAAACTATCTATCGACGAAAATACTATTTGATATATTGATGCTAACATTAATCCTATTATAAAGTAATAAGTTTCAGCAGTATATTTCTTCAAAAATACACTTACTATTTTAGCACATATAAATATTCCAATAACTACTCCGATTCCAAAAAATATTGCTGGTATAATTAATCTGTTATCCACAATGAACAATATGTTTGCATATTCACCTAAACTAACTAATAATGCAGAACCGGAAATGCCTGGCAACACCATTGCAAGTGAAGAAATAAATCCACATATAATAAGCCACAAATTATAACTCAAATTAAACTCTGTAATGTTCAAAATTCCAAACCAAGTATCTTTTATTAAAGGATTATAACTTGCTGATTCTTTTCCTCCAAATTGTTCTAAAATAATTACTAATAATAATCCTATTGTTGTTAATAAAATCCTTTTTAAATTAACTTTCATATCATGATGAATTTTTAAAATAAAAGGGATTGATCCTATAATTAAACCTATAATAAATAAATACGTATGTTGTGATGATATAGGCGAGGAAAATAACCAAGTTAAAAGTTCTGCAAAAAGCAATACACCAACAACTGCACCTATTAAAATACTTCCTAAAAATATTCCATACTCTTTTCTTTTTGCTTTATTTATTATAATATCCCCAATAGCTCCTGTTAATTTCTCATATATGCCCATAACAAGCGCCATAGTTCCACCTGAAACTCCAGGTATAATATTTGAAATTCCAATTACTGATCCTTTTAAAAAATCCAAAACAAATTTCATAACACACCTCTTCATATATATTTTATTTATATATAAACCCCCATGTACCGCCAAATGCGGGCGGATACATGGGTTGCGATGAAAGACAAAAAAACCTCGTCTCTCTAGCTATAAAGATTATTATTTTAAAACTAAATTAGACGAGTTTTGAGTCTTGAAATGTTGTAATTTATTTATATAAGCATTTTATAATATTATCTCCTACCTAATTTAAAAGCATCATGTATAGCATTCATTGCTTCTTTTGTATACCTCTCCTCGATAAGTACTGTAATCTTAATCTCAGAAGTTGAAATCATTTGTATATTAATACCTTCATCATATAGTGCTTCAAACATAATAGATGCCACCCCTGCATTTGATTGCATGCCAGCCCCTACAATGGACACCTTAGATACACTCTTGTCACATTCTACTCTTTCACCAGATATTCTGCCTAAATCTTTTTCAATTAGACTAATTGCTTCATCTGCGTTGTCCTCAGCTACAGTAAAAGAAATATCCTTTGTTCCATTTCGACCAATTGATTGTAAAATTATATCCACATTTATATGATTTTTTGACATTAAAGAAAATAATTCAAATGCTTTTCCAGGTTCATCTTTTATCCCAATTATTGCAATCCTTGCAGTGTTTTTGTCTGCAGCAACTCCACTAACTATCATTTTTTCCATTTTACATTCCTCCTTAACTAGTGTTCCCTCTGCTTCGCTCATACTTGAACGTACAACTAAATCTACATTATATTTTTTGGCTAATTCAACAGATCTATTATGAAGCACTTTTGCCCCTAATGTTGCTAGTTCTAACATCTCATCGTATGTAATTTCTACTAGTTTTTTAGCTGTATCAACCATTCTAGGATCAGCGGTATAAACACCATCAACATCTGTATAAATTTCACATTTATCTGCATTTAAAGCTGCTGCTAGGGCAACTGCTGTTGTATCTGAACCTCCACGACCTAATGTTGTATAATCATCATAACGATTTACTCCCTGAAAGCCAGTAACAAGTACAATATTCTTTCTTTCTAATTCATTTATAACTCTGTCAGAATCTATTCTTTTTATTCTGGAATTACTGTAAACAGATGTTGTATGCATTCCAACTTGAAATGAATTTAATGAAATTGCTGGATATCCTAAATATTCTAATGCCATTGCCATTAATGAAACAGATTGTTGTTCCCCTGTTGTATAAAGCATATCCATTTCTCTTTTTGATGGATTTGGGTTTATTTCTTTTGCTTTATTTATTAATTCATCTGTTGTGTCTCCTTGTGCAGATAATACAACTACTATCTGATGTCCTCTTTCATAATCTTTTATAATTTTTTTAGCTACATTAAATACTCTTTCTTTATTTGCTACTGAACTACCACCAAATTTTTTTACAATAAGCAATCTTATTTCCTCCTTATATTCCCAATCATTAGATTAATTTATCTAAGATAAAAAGTGTTTCATAAGTTTATGTCCTTCTTTAATTATTCTACCACTTTTTGTTCCAGTCTTTTCATTATATTGCTGTCCTGTATCATTCTCTTTATTCTTTTTATAAATAAGATACGGAACTGGATTACTAGTATGCGTTCTTAATTTAATCGGTGTTGGGTGATCTGGCAAAACCATAATTTTATAATCTTCATCCTTCTTATTTAGTTTTTCTAATATTGTCCCAACTACATGTTGGTCAATTAGTTCAATTGCTTTTATTTTATGGTCTAAATTACCTTGATGCCCACATTCATCAGGTGCTTCAATGTGAATAAAAACAAAGTCGTATCCACTATCTAATGTTTCAATAGCTGCATTTGCTTTCCCTTCATAATTTGTATTTAGGGTTCCAGTAGCTCCCTCTACATTTACAACCTTCATTTTGGCACCACAAGCTATACCCTTTAATAAATCGACAGCTGAAATCATTGCAGCTTTTACGCCAAATTCCTTACTATATTCTGTTAGACTTGGCTTAGTGCCTGCTCCCCAAAACCAGATTGAATTTGCAGGATTAAGACCTTTCTTTTTTCGTTTCTTATTAACTGGATGATCTTTTAGAATCTCATAGCTGCTTTCCATCATTTTTAAAAGTATATCGTTATTAGGCAAAAATTTTCCTATTTTTTTACCTAATATATCATGCGGGGGTTTTAATTTAATATCTTTATTAGCATTCTCCCAAACCAATAAATGTCTATAACTAGTTCCTACATAGAATTTTAATAAATCTGTTTGAAATTCCTTAGTTACAACTTCTATTAATTCTTTTGCTTCTTCTGTAGTTATTTCTCCAGCACTGTGATCTAATATCTTTTTATTATTGTAACTATTTTCTTCATCTAGTGTAACTAAATTAACTCTAAAACTTATATCGTTATCTTTTAATGGTACTCCAATACTTAATGCCTCAAGTGGAGAGCGGCCTGTATAATGCTCTTCTGGATTATAGCCCAAAACTGATAAATTAGCTGTATCACTACCTGGTTCCATCCCCTTTGGAATTGTATTTACTAAACCTAATTCTCCTCTAGCTGCTAGCCAATCTATATTTGGTTTTTTTGCAACTTCTAACGGTGTAGCACCTTTTAATTCTTCTAAAGGTTCATCTGCCATTCCGTCTCCTAAAACTACTATATATTTCATATCATTCACCTATCATCTAATTTTCTAATCTAATTATACTTAATACATTTTCATTATTTACTAATTTTTCAAGTTCATTTACCTTCTCACATAGTTCTCCTTCTGTTTCTACATCCGTAATAATTGCAAATTCATCTTGCAAATCTTCTAAATGAATTGTGTGAATAGGACCAAATAACTTCTCTATATGCTCATTAACTTTTCCATATTCACCTTTTATTCTTATGAAATAACTCGTTGGAACTTCAGATATTTTCATTAATTCCGTTTTTTCTGTGCTCCAAAATGACATAATGTTACGCTTTGAATGTTTAACAGCATCTACAATATCAGCTACTACTGCACTTGCTGTTGGAAGTTTACCTGCACCTTTTCCATAGAACATTACATCTCCAATAACATTCCCTTTTACAAATATGGCATTAAATACACCATGCACATTTGTAAGAGGATGTTCGTTCCCTAATAACATAGGCGCGACCCTAGCATATATTTTATTATTTGCTTTTCTACTTGTTGCTAATAATTTTATATCATATCCCAAATATTTAGCATATTTCATATCTTTATCAGTTATAGTAGTAATTCCCTCTGTATATATATCTTCATAGTCTACTTGCATACCAAAAGCTAAAGAAGATAAAATAGCAATTTTTCGACAAGCATCATGACCTTCAATATCTGCTTCTGGATTTCTTTCAGCATATCCTTTGTCTTGAGCTTCCTTAAGGACATCATCAAAGTTTAAACCTTCATTTGACATCTTTGTTAAGATAAAATTAGTTGTTCCATTAAGTATCCCTGTTATTTCATATATTTCATCTGCAGTTAATGATTGATTAAGAGGTCTTATAATAGGAATCCCCCCACCAACACTAGCTTCAAACAAAAAGTTTTTATTGTTTTTCTTTGCAATCTTTAATAATTCAGCGCCATGTTTTGCTACCAATTCTTTATTTGAGGTCACAACACTCTTACCTTTTAATAAAGCTTTTTTTACAAATGTATATGCTGGTTCAATTCCTCCCATAACTTCTACAACAACTTCGACACTATCGTCATTAAGTATTATATCATAATCATGTACAAGTATCTCTTGAATTGGATCACCTTCAAAATCCCTAATATCCAACACATACTTAATTTCCACATCTTTTCCAGCTCTTTTATTAATACTTTTCTCATTTGTTCTTAATACTTCTACCACACCTGAACCAACAGTTCCATAACCTAAAATTGCTATGTTTACCATATAATCACTCCCTAGCTAATATTTTAACTTGATGAACACCATTTACATTTTGTATTTCTTTCATCATTTCTTCTATGTTACCTGTATTTGGTAATACTTCTACACTTAATGTAAGATTAGCAACTCCATTAATAGGAATACTTTGATGTATTGTAAGTATATTTGCATTATACGTTGCAATAAGTTTAAGCAAATGAGCAAGTAGCCCTGGCTTATCCTCCATTTTAAACCCTATTGTTATAGTTTTCCCTCTAGCATTATCATAAAATGGAAAAATAGTATCTTTATATTTATAAAAAGAACTTCTACTTATCCCAACATAATCCACTGCTTCTTGTATAGTCATAGCTTTTTCTGATTCTAACATTTTTTTTGCTTCTACGACTTTTAAAAGTACTTCTGGTAGTGCTATCTTGTTTATAAGATAATAGCTAATATTATCTTGCATTATACCACCCACTTTTTGTGTTTCTCAAAAACACATTTGTGTTTACTACAGAGATAGTAACATAAATTAATTTTATATGCAATACTTTTTTGTCTTTTTTTATAAAAATCTAAAAGAGCACCTATCTTTGGGTGCTCCTTATTATTTCTGTTTATTGTTTGTTTTATTATTACTATTATTATTTTTATTGTTAGTTTTTTTATTAACATCACTTTTATTATCTTCTGTACTTTTATTTTTTACTTGTTTCTCTTCTTTTGTTATTTGCTTTGACGAACTTGTTTTATTGCCTTTTTTTTCATCTTTAGTTTTTTCTTCTGATTTAGTTGATTTATTTTTATTAGTATTATTATTTGCTTTTTTACTCTTTATATTATCAGATTTATTGTTATTTTTTGGGCTTAGTTGCTTCGATGACTTTTTATGTAATTCATCTTGATTGTTTATCTTTGTATCTCTCTTATTGTTTTTATTATTTACTTTTTCTTTATTAACGTTTTTATCATCTTTGTTTGAGGTTTCTTTTTCATGTGAATCTTTTTTGTTTTTATTTAACGGTTCTTTTATTCTTTCATCCTTATCTGGCTTTTCTATTTCGCTTTCATTTCTATCATACTTGTCATTTTTAGAGTTTGACTCGTCTAGTCCATCCTCTATAACTTGTCCTAATTCACGTTGCTCCTCATCAGTTATTATTTTATCAATGTCAATAAGTATTACCATTCTATCTTTTAATTTTGCAACACTTTTAATATATTTACGGTGTACACCTGTTACTAACCGAGGAGCTCCTTGTATATCATCTTCATCAATTGTAATAATCTCCGATACTGAATCTACCACAAATCCAATTTTCATATCGTTGGTATATGTTACTATTACTTTTGTGTCTTCATTGTTATCTATATCCTTTAAATTGAACTTTTTCCTTAGGCTATAGATTGGTAGCACTTCTCCTCTTAGATTAATAATCCCTTCAATATACTCGGGCGTGTTAGGCACTTTTACAACTTCTTGATATTTTTCTATTACATATACATTCATTATATCAAGGCCATATTCCTCATGATCTAGTTTGAAAACTACTTGTTGTACCACTCCCATACCTTTCACTCCTTATTTTTATTTGTGCTTATCCATTTTAAGTAACTATTAATAAAAGAATCAATGTTCCCATCCATAACACTTGTAACATTACCTGTTTCTTCATCAGTTCTGTGATCTTTTACAAGGTTATATGGATGCATTACATAAGACCTAATTTGATTACCCCAACCTATTTCTTTTACCTCACCTCGAATGCCTTGAATTTTGTCTATTTGTTCTTGTTGTTTTAATTCAAATAACTTGGATTTTAACATCTTATAAGCTCTATCTTTGTTTTTGTGCTGAGAACGCTCATTTTGACATTGTACTACAATTCCTGTAGGAATATGTGTAATCCTAATAGCTGAGTCTGTTTTGTTTACATGTTGTCCACCGGCTCCACTAGCCCTATAGGTGTCAATTCTTACTTCATCAGAATTTATCTCTATCTCTACATCTTCATCTATTTCTGGCAACACATCACAAGAAGCAAATGATGTATGTCTTCTTCCTGATGAATCAAAAGGCGATATTCTTACTAGCCGATGAACTCCTTTTTCAGATTTTAAATATCCATAAGCATTCTCTCCATTTACCTGAATAGTAATTGACTTTATACCTGCTTCATCACCATCTAAATAATCTAATATTTCTAAAGAATACCCTTTTTTATCTGCCCATCTTGAATACATCCTAAATAACATATTGACCCAATCACAAGATTCTGTTCCTCCTGCTCCGGCATGTAAAGAAACAATAGCATTATTTTGGTCATACTCCTCCGAGAGCAAAGTATTAATCCTTAATTTATCATAGTGTTCAACAAATTCTTTTATTGTCTCTTCTACCTCTGATTTTAAACCTTCATCTTCCTCTTCTAGTGCCATCTCTATCAAAGTTTCTGCATCCTCATACTCTTGTAAAATCTTATTAAATGCTTCTATCTGATCCTTTATGCTCTTTGCTTTTTTAAGTAATTTTTGAGATTCTTCAGGATTATCCCAAAAATCTGGAGCAGCCATAGTTTTTTCTAGCTCTATTATAGTTTGTTTTTTGTGAGCTAAGTCAAAGTGAAACACTCATTTCTTCTAATAACTTTTTGTACTTTATTAATTCTGATTTAAGTTGTTCTATTTCTATCATTTTACACCTCTATTTAATTATTTATTTTATCTTCCACAACAGTACTTGTATTTTTTCCCACTACCACAAGGACAAGGTTGATTTCTTCCCACTTTTTCACTTTCTCTTTTATAAGGCTCTTTAGCTGTTTCTTCTCCTCTGTTTGTAGATGTAACCTTTGCTACTCTTTCTCTTTCAACTTTTTGTTGTACTCTTACATGATATAAACTACGAACTGTATCTTCTTTTATGCTTGAGCTCATCTCTTCAAACATGTCATATCCTACAAATCGATATTCTATTAATGGATCCCTTTGACCATAAGCTCTTAATCCAATCCCTTGTCTCATTTGGTCCATATTATCGATATGATCCATCCATTTTTTATCAATTACTTTCAAAAGCACTACTCGTTCTAATTCACGAATTTGTTCTATGTTTTCGAACTCTTTCTCTTTTTCTTCGTATAACTTTATTGCTTTTTTAATTAGTTTTTCTTTTAAAATATCTTTATCTAAACTATCTCTTTCTTCATCAGTAAATGCTATCCCACCAAATGGTATTATGTGTTCTATATGCTCTCGAAAGCTTGTAATATCCCATTCCTCTGGTAATTGTTCATCACCTATATATAGATCAACAGATGACTCTATAATATCTTTAATCATACTCAAGATATTATCTCTCATATTATTGCCATCTAATACTTTTTTCCTTTCTTCATATATAATTTCACGTTGTTCATTCATTACACGATCATACTCTAATAAGTGCTTTCTTATTCCATAATTACTACCCTCTACTTTCTTTTGGGCTCTTTCAATAGCCTTTGAAAGCATTTTATGTTGAATAGGCTCTCCTTCTGGTAGTTTAAGAGTATTAAACATATTAATAAGTCTTTCAGAACCAAATAACCTCATTAATTCATCTTCTAAAGAAATATAAAACCTTGATTCACCTGGATCCCCTTGACGTCCTGAACGTCCTCTTAACTGGTTATCAATTCTTCTTGACTCATGTCGTTCTGTACCAACAATTTTAAGTCCACCTAGCTCTTTTACTCCTTCTCCTAATTTAATATCAGTACCACGTCCAGCCATATTCGTAGCAATTGTTATAGCACCTTTCTCTCCAGCTGATGCTACTATTTCAGCTTCTTTTTCATGAAATTTGGCATTAAGAACATTATGCGGCACTCTTCGACGCTTTAACATCTTACTAAGTTCTTCAGATGTATCAATAGTTATTGTCCCTACTAATACAGGTTGACCAATTTCATATGCCTCTGCAATTTCATCTACAACTGCATTATACTTTTCTTTCTCTGTTCTAAATACTCTATCTGCATGGTCAATTCTTGCAATTGGTTCATTAGTAGGAGTTACTATTACATCCATACCATAAATTTCTCTAAATTCTTCTTCTTCTGTTAAAGCCGTACCTGTCATACCAGATTTTTTCTCATATCTATTAAAATAATTTTGGAATGTTATTGTAGCTAAAGTTTTACTTTCTCTTCTAACTTTAACACCTTCTTTAGCTTCAATAGCTTGGTGTAGTCCATCTGAATACCTTCGCCCTGGCATTAAGCGACCAGTAAATTCATCAACTATAACAATTTCTTCATCTTTGATAACATAATCTTTATCTCTATGCATTAAATTATGAGCTTTTAAAGAAATGATAACATGATGTTGTATTTCCATGTTTTCTGGATCAGCCAAATTTTCAAGTTTAAAAAACTCTTCTACCTTCTTTATTCCTTCTTCTGTTAATGTTACGGAATTTGCTTTTTCATCTATAACAAAGTCGCCTTCTTCTTGAATCTCTTCTTGCATAAGAGCTGCTAATTTTGTCATTTCTCCAATAATACGTCCTTTTTTTAATCTTCTTGCTAGCAGATCTGCTGCTGAATAAAGGCTTGTAGACTTATTACTTGAACCAGAAATTATCAAAGGTGTTCTTGCTTCATCTATTAGAACAGAGTCTACCTCATCAATAATAGAGTAATACAAATCCCTTTGTACCATTTCCTCTTTATAAATAACCATATTATCTCTTAAATAATCAAATCCAAATTCATTATTAGTGCCGTATGTTATATCGCAGTTATAAGCCTCTCGCCTATCTTTATTTTCCATTCCACTTAATATAACACCAACTGTTAATCCTAAAAACTCATGTACTTGCCCCATCCATTCAGCATCACGTTTTGCTAAGTAATCATTTACTGTAACTATGTGAACTCCTTTGCCTTCTAAAGCATTTAAGTATGCAGGCAAAGTCGCAACTAGTGTTTTTCCTTCTCCAGTTTTCATTTCCGAAATTCGTCCTTGATGTAATATTACACCACCAATTAATTGAACACGATAATGACGCATGCCTAGCACTCTAACAGCTGTTTCTCTTACAACTGCATATGCTTCTGGTAATAAATCATCAAGAGTTGCACCTTTATTTAAACGATTTTTAAATTCTGTTGTTTTATTTTTCAATTCTTCGTCAGTTAATTGTTGCATCTTTGGTTCAAATTCCTCTATCTGATTAACTATAGGTAAGATTCTTTTAATCTCACGCTCACTATGCGTTCCAAATATTTTATTAAGAATCTGCATTTATTTCCACCTTCCAAGTTTATAAAAATTCATTCTATTTCTATTTACACGTTTAATTGTACCATTTTCATTAGTAGTAATCAATAAAAATCCCTACATTTATTAATAAG
>JBKGYG010000061.1:0-10307 GCA_046546235.1 Eubacteriales bacterium
GCAACAGCTTCAGTATATTTTGACCCAGAAGTTGATACGATATTTGAAATTGGTAGACAAGATGCCAAATACTCTTATTTAACAAATGGCGTTCCATCTGACTATGCAATGAATGAAGCTTGCTCTGCAGGAACAGGTTCATTTCTAGAAGAATCTGCAAAAGAAACTTTGGATATTGATTTAATAGATATAGAAGGACGAGCTTTGAAAAGTTCCTCTCCTCCTAACTTTAGTGACCAATGTGCTGCTTTTATTAGTAGCGATATCAAAAGTGCAATACAAGAAGGAATTAGTATTGATGATATTACAGCAGGTTTAGTATATTCAATATGTACTAATTATATAAATCGAGTTAAAGGAAATAGACCTATTGGAAACAAGATATTTATGCAAGGTGGGGTATGTTATAACAAAGCTATTCCGATAGCAATGGCTGCCCTTACAGACAAAGAAATTATTGTCCCCCCTAATCCTGGATTGATGGGAGCATTTGGAGCTGCCTTAGAAGTTAAAAAACAATTAGAATTAGGATTGGTTGCTTCTATGGACTTTAATTTAGAAGAATTATCTAATAGAGAGGTAACGTATAAAAAACCTTTTGTTTGTGCTGGTGGAAAAGATAAATGTGATAGAAAATGTTCTATCAACAGAATTGTAATTAAAAATAAAACTTATCCCTTTGGTGGGGCTTGCAATAAATATGATGGAATTAAAGATAAAGAAAAGGATACCTTTGAAAGCCTTGATCTAGTAGCTTTTAGAGAACAACTTGTATATGAAAAATATAGTATTTTATTTGGAAAAAGACTTACTAAGACTAGAACAAATAAAAAAATTGGTATATCAAAATCTTTAATTTCAAACACTTTATACCCATTATTTTATAACTTTTTTTATAGTTTAGGTTTTGATATTGTTTCACCAGATTACATTGACGAAGAAGGTATTGAAAGAAAAGGTTCTGCTTTTTGCTACCCTGTAGAAATCTCCCATGGATTTATATCTTCACTATTAAGTGAGCAAGTAGATATGTTTTTCTTGCCTCATATAAAATCACTTCCAATAACTAATTGTAATGAAGTAACTACTACTTGCCCTTTTGTTCAAGCTGAACCATATTATTTACAATCTGCATTTAAAGAATTAAATGAAAAAAATGTTTTAAAACCTGTATTAGACTTTAACCAAGATTATAATAACCAAAGAAATGTTTTTATAGACATAGGACTAAAACTAGGTTTTAAAAAAACACTTATAGAAAAAGCTATTGATAGAGCCTTAGAAGCTCAAAATAGTTTTCATTATGAATGTAAGCTTGTAGGCAAAAAGTTATTAAATGAACTTAAAGATAACCCAAATGATATTGGAATAGTTCTTTTTGGCCGGCCTTATAATGCATTTACAAAATATGCTAATATGGGAATTCCGCATAAATTTTCAACAAGGAATTATCGCATAATACCACATGATTTTTTATCATATGAAAATGAGGAAGCGACAGATAATATGTATTGGGCTATGGGTCAAATGATTCTTAAAGCCGCACAATTTGTTAAAAAACATCCTCAACTATACGGAACATTTATTACTAATTTTAGTTGTGGCCCTGATTCTTTTGTTATAAACTATTTTAGAAATATTATGGGCAAAAAACCATCTCTTACATTAGAGCTTGATAGCCACACAGCAGATGCGGGTATTGATACAAGAATAGAAGCTTTTCTTGATGTAGTAAAAAGCTATCGTCTTTTAAAAGAACAAAAAGAAAATTTTAGCAGATTTCAACCAGCAAGAACGATAACATATAATAATCAACTGTTTGTTATAGATTCAAATGCTCAAACATACCCTTTAAATCACCCACGAGTACATGTATTGATACCATCAATGGGTGATATTGGTTCTAAATTATTAGCAGCAACATTTAGACATGTTGGTATTAAAGCAACTGCTATGCCAAGTTCATCTGAAAAAGAAATAAAAATCGGTAGAAAATATTCTTCTTGCAAAGAATGTATGCCATTAATGCTCACCATTGGCAGCTTAATTCGCTATTTAGAAGAAAGAAAAGATAATGATGAGTTACTTGTGTATTTTATGCCTGATACTTCTGGTCCTTGTCGATTTGGACAATATAATATTCTAATGAAGCAAGTAATTGAAAAACAAAAAATTGAAAATGTAGCACTATTTTCACTTACCTCCGAAAACAGTTATGCAGGTCTAGGAAACTCCTTTGTACTAAGAGCTTGGCAATCGGTTATTCTTGCAGATTTACTTGAGGATATATACAGTGGTATATTAGTTCTATCAAAAGATCCAGTTGACGGATTATATCAATATCACAAAATATGCAATAATATTATTTATAGCGTCGAAAATGATTCTTGGAAAAAATTAAAATTAACTTTAGAAAAAGCAACAACTACTTTACAAAAGCTACAAAAAACTCAAGATATAAGTTCTGCTATGAAAGTTGGTCTAGTGGGAGAAATTTTTGTTAGAAGAGATCAATTTTCAAGGCAACATTTAGTTGAAAAACTTGCAGAGAAGAATATAATTGTTAAAGTGTCACCTATTGCTGAATGGATATATTATTGTGATTATATCGTAAAAAATAAAATTGGTACGAAAGCTACTTTTAAAGATCAGCTACGCACAAAAATGCAAAGTGTAGTAAAGCTACAATATGAAAAAACAATTAAAAAAATCTTTTCTACTTCAGGGCTTTATGATTATCATTTAGTTGATGTAGACTATATAATTAATAGTGTTAAAAAGCTTATATCTCCTCGTTTACAAGGAGAAGCTATCTTAACTATTGGAGTAGCTATAACAGAATCTATTGAAGCAGTAGACGGTATAATATCTATTGGTCCTTTTGGATGTATGCCAAGTAGAATATCTGAAGCACTTATTAGCGATAATATTGATAAAATAAAATCAAAATCAACTCATGATCCTTTATTAGTTAAAAAAGTACAAGAAGCTTTTCCTAAATTACCTTTTTTACCTATTGAAGTGGATGGAAATGTTTTACCTCAGATAACAGAGGCAAGACTAGAAAGTTTTTGCTTACAGGTAAAAAGAATACATGAAGAAATTATTAAAAACAAAAGAAGCACTTCTTCTGAAGAAGTAATTTAAAAAAAGGGCACTAAGCCCTTTTTTAATGTTGACGTTGATGTTGGTGGTTGTGATTATATTGATGATGGTCTTGGTATTGATTTTGATTATGTTGTTGTCCTTGTCCATTATTAAAACTTGGTGGTATTCCTTGTGGTGAATCAAAATACTGTCCAGGCGTAGAAAGATCAAAATATAATTTTGAATCTTCTGTTACTCCAAAATCTTTTAATGACCCAGTGTTTTGTATCTTATTAAGAGCTTCTCTGAAAAGTGCATTATGAGCTTCTTCCCTATTAAGAAGAAAATCTATTGTTTCTTTTACATATTTATCATTAATCTGACGATATAAATATTCATAAACGACTTTTGCTCTTTGTTCTGCTGCAATATTAGATAATAAATCTGCTGCTAAATCACCTGTAACATTAACATAATTAGCTGTCCATGGTTCACCGGACGCATTAGCAAGCATTGGGGATAGTCCTCCTAGGACATGTGTTTCAACTTGCCCTACTGTTGCTTGGTCAGCGTGTAAATCATGTCCATTAAGGAGATTAATAGTCTGTGCTACCATTTCCATATGACTAAATTCTTCTGCTGCAATATCCAAGAATAAGTCTTTTATAGCTGGATCTTTGATTCTAAAGCTTTGAGATATATATTGTAACGCAGCTTTTAATTCACCATTAGGCCCACCTAATTGCTCCTGTAATAAAGCAGCATATTGGGGATTTGGTCGCTCAATTTTAACTTCTTGTTGCAACTGTTTTTCATGTTTAAACATAATAGTCCTCCTTTAAATTTACTATTAATATTTTAACTAAAAATCTATTAACTATACATTTTATTCCTAATACATATCAACTTTCATTAGAATAATTCCAATATACGCAGAATCATTTTTACCTTCCTTCTTGCTTTATACTTATTGATTATATTATTACCAAGTTAATCATAATTACTCCATAAAACAAAATCAAATAATAGCATATCTCCTTTAAAAACAAGAAAAAATATGTCATATTTTTGATAACATATTAGAACTATCTTGTGATAAAACTAATTTCAGACATTAATTAGCTCACTTAAGAAATGAGGTAAAAAAATGCAATTATCACCTGAGATATATCATAAATTAATTCGACCTAAATGGTTTGTTAAAAATTATCTTGAAAATACAATTAATAATTATTTTGACTTTAATGATAAAATAGTAATTGATTTTGGATGTGGTGTTGGTTCTTTAACTCCGTTATTTAAGAGCAAACATTATATAGGTTTGGATTGTGATGCTAAAAGAGTTTCATATGCAAGACATTTAAACCCTAATCATTCATTTTACACAATAAAAGATAATAGAATACCTTTAAAAAATAATTCTGTTGATTATGTTTTGTTTATTTCAGTATTACACCATATTCCTTCTCGTACTATAGAGGAATATACAAGTGAACTTCAAAGAATTCTAAAACCTGAGGGATCTATTGTTGCTATGGAACCTTGTATTATTCCAGAAAAAACTGTAAATAATTTTTTTATGAGAACTTTTGATAAGGGAAAGTACATTAGAACTTCAAATGAGTACTTAGATATCTTTAAGAAGAGACATTTTAATACAAACATATTAAATCAATTTAATCAATTATTTTTCTATAACAAAATATTATTTTCAGCCAAAGTTAGTCTTAAGTAAGAATATAGTTATATATAACTATATTCTTACTATCTACTAATCTTCAAGTAATAATAATGCTAAAATAATACCAATAATTCCTACAACAATAACAATAGGAAAAATATAACTATAAGAACCAAAAATATTTTTTATTTCTCCTGATAACAAATTACCTAATATAGCACCAACTCCATATGCTGTGAACACATAACCAAAATACTTACTATAATTATTTTGTCCAAAATAAATAGCTGTTGATGTGGGCGCAATAGCTAGCCAAGCTCCTACATTTAACCAAAACAAACTAAAAGCAATAACATATAAGAAAATAAACTCTTTGCTTGCAAAAAGCATAAGTACAGAAGCAATAATAATTAAACAGTAAGAAAAAATTGCTGCTTTTTTAGGGGATAAATAATCAGTAAGCCATCCAAAAAAAGGCCTTCCAATACCATTAAATAAGGCAAACAAAGATACAAATAAAGCCCCTCTACTAGCTGTTAGTCCTATCAGTTCTTCGCCTACTGTACTTGTTATTCCAATCATCATCAACCCTACAAATGTTCCTAATACAAAACAACTCCAAATACCATAAAACTTTTTATCCTTAAATAGTTTTTTAAATATTTTTTCTCTATTAATAATAATTTTATCATTACTTGTATTAGGAAACTCAAATAAAAGACCCAATAATGAAATTATTACTATAAATACAACTCCTAAAATAGTAAGCGTTGACATTACCCCTTGTGATTCGATTAAATTTCTTGAAATTGGAGCTGTAATAAACGGTGATAATCCAAAACCAAGTAAAATTGTTCCTACAAATGCCCCCTTTTTTTCAGGAAACCATTTTGTTACTGCTGCTATTGGAGCACCATAAGCAATTCCTACACCAGAACCACCAATAAAGCCATATGTTAATGTAAACACATATATGTTTGGCGCAAAACTTGACAAAATCCATCCACTCCCAACAAGTAATCCCCCAATAATTATTATCTTTCGTGGTCCATATTTTTCTATAAACCCACCAGCAACTAACATAAACAAAGCATATGAAGCTAAAAAGATCATATAAGGCAATCCACTTTGTGTTGCATTAATATTATAATATTCTTCTAAAGGCTTTCTAAAAACACTCCAAGAATAAACAGTACCTAAACAAAGCAAAATAATAACTCCTGCTGGAATATAATATAATTTGTTTTTATGCATAACCTTCTCCTTCATTAATGTTGTTTTTTTCTCGTTTTATTTTACATAAGAATACTTTGATTGTCAAACTATTTTATATTGCATTCCATAATGCAAAAAAGATTAAAATACTTCCCCAAGAATTATCTGTAACTTCTGGTATTAAAACAACTACATATGCAATTAAAACATCAGCAACCCAAGTAAAATCAGAAATATTTCTTGTAGCTAATTGAATGAAAATGCTTACTATAAGAACCAAAATTGGTGCTGGTCTTAAAAAGGGGTTTTTAATATCAAATAATTGGTTAATCTTTTTACTTACGAAAATTAAAGTAAATCCTTGAAAGAACCCCCAACACAAAACTATAATTAATATACTTATTATACTTAAAGGAAACGGTTCTTCTATTGCCATCCATGTCAACTCAATTTTACTAAATGGCATCCATTCTACAAAACCTTGAGTTTGAGTAATTTTAATAATACTATATATAAATATACTATTCAGACTAAATATTAACGAATTTATTCCCCCTAATTTTTTAAAGCCATAATTTGAAAGCTTTTCTTTTCTTAAAACCATTACAATAACAGGGGCTAACCCTGCAACGGAAAATTGCTTCCACGCATTTAACATTATAAATCTAAATCCATTATTACTATTAATTATTGAATTCAAGCCCCAAAATATAACTGTAATTATAATTATTAATACTAAGTCCTCTATCACCTTTTTATTCTTATAATAAAAATTCTCCATATTGCACACCAATCTTTCTAATCTACTATCCATAAACTAATAAAAATGGCTTAATCTTATTTTCCACTTTTTGTATTATATCATACATTATTATAACTTGTATAATATAAGTTGAAAAACAAAACTTGTTTCCAAGTATATGGAATCACCCTTTCGAAATCAATCTAACTGGACACATTATGAAGTCTAAAATTTTCGATAATAATATAATAAAAGGCAAATAATGATAGTTAGTTTTATATCACTATTCGCCTGAAATATACTAAAAATTAATTATTATTACATTGGCATTAATTTCAAATAATCTTCAACTTTTCCATCATTTAAACAACATTCTATAATTTGTTTTCCTAATGGATTAAGATCAGGAGTTAAGAACTTTTTCAATTCTTCTTTAAAGAAATTAACTAATATTTCCGATCCTTTATCATAACCTTCATTACCTACTTCCAATTGATGGTTTGTTCTTAATAAGCCTTTTGGTATATCCTTACCATCTACTTTTAGATTTTTAATTGAATATCCTAATAGAGAACATCTTGATTCTAATAACTGCTCTGGTTTGAATTTGGCATTACCTTTTCTTGTTAGATATTCTCTTGCAATCCATTGAGGATTAAAACTTGTTTTGTAAGCTCCGATATGTTGATTAGGAATAAGTACATATTTAGTTTGAGGAGTATTTATTATCTGATCTAATAACAGATTAGCTTGATCTACCATTTTTCCAGTAGCAAATGGCCAATAAGAACCTACCCCTTCACTTGTTAATCCTTTAGCACCTACAATACTTGGGTTAGCATGCCCTCTAGGTGCAACTAATCTCCACAACCAAGCAAGAGCTGGTGGTAAAACATGTAATGCTCCTACAATACCATAAGTTGGTTTATCTTTTGTACATATAGGTGCTCTAAAACCAAAACTTCTTATGTCAATTTCTGCAGGTTCATCATCTACACCTGGCACAAAATGTCTTGGCATAATCACACGTGGATTTGGGCAAGGTTTTCCAGGAGCATCCATTATATGTTCCCATATTAAAGAAGTAGAATATGGAGCTGCGTCTATATTTAAAAATATTAGAGGCTCTTTTGGATGTATACATAATTTTTCGTGATGAGGTGATGTTCCATATTCAGTAATATGGTCAACTCTTAAAAACCATCCATTTTCGGCATCTTTAACAACTAACTTTTCACTATCTTTTTGCAAGTCTGGGTGGCATAACGCCATATCATCTGTTACTGGATTAAGCTGACAAGTATCAGCAATCTCTAAATAAAATGGATCTTCTGTAACAGTATTTTTAGCAAATAATACTCTACCATCTACTTCTCTATGAATTTGTTCAATCATTTCACTTTTTCCGCCACCACTAGCACCTTCATGCATAATAGTAACTGTATTATCATAAGGAGTGGTAACTCGAACTGTTGATGCATGAACTGTTGTCCATCCTTCAATTTCTCCTATATTAAGAAGAACTCCATATATACCTTTTTTAGCACTAGGGCCAGGATAAAGATTAAATGAAAATACTTCATGAGTTTCTTCTAGTCTATTATGAACCACTATTTGTTTTCCATTAAAATGTGTGTGTCTAAATGTTGGTGCTAAATAAATAATAGCTTTTGGTTTAAATTCATCTGGAATTTCATCTAATGGTATAAATCCTTGTAAATCTGCTAAGCCTCCCGCAAAAAAACCTGCATTATCAGGAGCAATTAATAATGTAGGATAACCATATTCATTATCCCCTGCCATAAGCGGCATAACAATAAGATCCTTTCCTTCAAACCATTCTAAAGCTTCTTTACGAACTTTATCAAATTTCTCAGAGAACCTATTTTCATATTTCTCTTTATCTGTTTCTCTATCATCAGCTACTAATAAACATTCAGGATCTCTTCTTCTCATATAAGTGTCTAAATAATTAACAGATGCACCATTTTTACATTTTGTAACAGTGGCTTCTACTATATGCCCTTTACCAGGAACATCATATCCTACTTCAAAAACACCATTTTTCTCGCCTTTTAATGCTAATTCCAATAAATGTGCTCTGTTTGTAGGTATAGTAATATTATTACTATTATTTATAATTTTTTGCACGTCTTCCGCTAATACAAATTTTTTTAATGCTTCATTCATTGAATTACCTCCTCGATTTTAAAAATAAAATGCATAAAAAAAGACTGAATAAAAACACATATGTAAAGCATAGCTCTAATAAAGAGTCTACGCCTTATAAACATCAATAACATATGAAATAAATAATGATAATAATAATAATTTAACAATTATTCATTGCAAATGCATAAAATAGGCACCTTTACCTACCTTATTGATTGACATTTTATCATAGCAATATAAAAAATGCAAATTTATCTTCTGTAAATATAGTGCCCTAATTAAAATTAATTATTTATAAATTTTTGTTATATTTATTAGAAATAACTCTTAATTATTTATTTTTTAAAACAAATTCTAGTAGACAAATATATATGCAGAGAACGGATTTTCAAATATTTATTTCTTAACTTCAAAGCATATTATTAAACGGTAATTTATAATTTTTAACCTCAATGTTTTAAATTTATAGTATACTATTATTCATAACTATTCTATAGGAGGTCCTTATGCAAATACTAGTTGATGCTGATGCTTGTCCTGTAAAAGAACTAATAGTAAAAATAGCAAAAGAATTTAATCTAAGTGTTACTATGTTTTTTGATAATGCACATGTATATGAAGATGGCTATTCAAAGGTTGTCATACTTGACCAAGGAAGAGATAGTGTAGATTTTGAACTTATAATTCACGTAAAAGAAGGAGATATTGTTGTAACTCAAGATTATGGTGTAGCAACTCTAGCTTTGTCTAAAAATGCAAAAGTAATAAACCAAAATGGAATGATATATACTCATAACAATATTGATTCTTTACTCTTTCAAAGACATATGTCTGCACAACTAAGGCGTCAAGGCAAGCGAATAAAAAGCAGTAAAAAAAGAAGCAAATCTGACAATGCTTCTTTTGAATATAATTTCCTCAAACTTATAAAGGGAAATTAACTTTTCCAAATAGTTCCTATAAAATCCTGATATTCTTTATTAGTTATTTCATCAAGAATATCAATATCTTCTTGTTCTAATGACCATTCTTCAAGTCCTATAAGAGGAGTTATGTGCTCTATCTTTCTAGCACCAACTATGGGGACTGTACCTTTACTCATTGTCCATTTTATAGCAAGTTGAGTTATAGTCTTGTCATATTTTTTACTTATATCATCCATTTTAGATATAAGGAATTGAATTTTTTTAAGTTTCTTTTTTGAGTAGTAGATTTTTCTAATTATTCCTTTTGGCCTATTGCTTGGTGTATATTTCCCAGTCAATAATCCTTGGGCTAAAGTCATATATGAAAGAAAAGTTACATCTAATTCTTTACATAAATTTAATAACCCGTTATATTCATGCTTACGATATAATAAGCTATAATGCATTTGATTTGAAGTAAGTTTAATTCCTCTTTTATCTAGTA
>JBKGYG010000062.1:0-10284 GCA_046546235.1 Eubacteriales bacterium
TAGGCAAAGTTGAAAAAGTTATAAATACTTATAATAAAGCTTTGGAGATTTTCCCGAATGAAGAAAAAGTTTTTTATGAAAAAGGTTTGTTTTTAAATATAATAAAACAGTATGAAGAAGCAGTTAAATCATTTGATAAAACATTAGAAATAGATGATAAATTTGGTTTGGCATTCAATCATCGTGGAATAAGTTATCTTAATCTGGGGGAAACTGAATTAGCAAAAGCTGATTTTGATAAAGCAAAAGAATTGTTAGAAGAAGATGAAATTGATATATATTATGGAAAATATTATGAATCTATTGGAGAAGGAGAAAAAGCACTTGATATTTATAATGAAACTATAAAATCATTTAATAATGGGAAAGCATACCTTTTTAGAGGACAAATATACTATAATAATAAAGATACTAATAAGGCAATAAATGATTTTAAAGATGCACAAGAAAAAGGAGAATATGAAGCATCTGCTTATCTTGGCAATATATATTATGAACAAAAAAACTATAAAGAAGCTAGAGATAATTTTAATAAATATATTGAAAATGACCAAAGCTCTCCTTGGATTTATAATAGGTTAGGATTGATTAATATTGAGCTAAAAGATTATGAAAGCTCTTTAATGTACTTTCAAAAGGCAAATGAATTAGAACCAAAAGACATAGAAATATTATTTAATATTGCTAGTACATATGAGTTTTTAAATGACTATGAAAAGGCTAAAATATATATAGAAAAGATATTAGATATACAACCAAATGATTCAGAAGCTATAAGAGAATTAACATATATTAATTCAAAACTTAATGATTAATTATTAGAAACCAAGGCTTAGAGATGAAAAGAGGGATACTATGGAGGAATTAACATTTGATAATAAAGAGTTTTCTGAGAGACTCATTTTAGTTGCAATATCATTTCAAAATGAAGATACAGAAGATTCATTATTAGAATTAGAAGATTTGGTAAAGACAGCTGGAGCAACTGTTGTTGGTAAAATAACTCAGAAACGAGAAGGTATTCATCCTGCAACTTATGTAGGGAAGGGAAAAGTTCAAGAGATAAAAGAGCAAATAAATATTTTAAATGCATCTGGAATAGTATGTGATGATGAATTATCTCCTGCACAAATTAAAAACCTTGAAGAGGTACTAGAAACCAAAATAATAGATAGAACAATGATAATACTAGATATATTTGCAAAAAGGGCTCATACAAAAGAAGGTATAATACAAGTTGAACTTGCTCAACTAAAATATCGTTTAACTCGTCTTGTAGGATTAGGTAAATCTTTATCAAGACTAGGTGGAGGAATTGGGACAAGAGGACCTGGTGAAAAAAAGTTAGAGGTTGATCGAAGACATATTAGAAATAGAATAAGCCATTTATCTAACTCTTTAGAAGAAATAAAAAAACACCGAGATCTTATTAGAGAACAAAGAAATAAGAATAAAATACCAATTATTGCAATAGTTGGTTATACTAATGCAGGAAAATCAACTTTACTTAATAAACTAACTGATGCAAAGGTATTAGAAGAGGACAAGTTGTTTGCTACTTTAGATCCAACAACAAGACAATTGCAATTACCTAGTGGACGTCAAGTTTTAATAACTGATACAGTTGGTTTTATTAGAAAATTACCTCACCATTTAATTGAAGCCTTTCAAGGTACTTTGGAAGAAGCGAAATATGCAGATATACTAATAAATGTTGTTGATAGCTCTAATCACCAAGCAGAAAAGCATATGCATGTTGTTTATCAAACTTTAAAAGATTTGGAGGCATTTGATAAACCTATAATTACTGTTTTTAACAAACAGGATAAGGTAGACAATCATGTTTATTTAAAAGATTTGAAAGCAAATAAAACAATATTGGCTTCAATAGTTAAAAATCAAGGAATTAATGAATTATTAGATAGTATAGAAGATATGTTAAGAGAACAACAACAATATGTTGAAATGATAATACCTTATCAGGAAGGGAGTTTACTACAGGATATTAGGAATTATGGAGAGATAAACAAAGAAGAGTACAAAAATGAAGGTGTGTTAGTTAAAGCATATGTTTCTAAAGACTTTTATAATAAAGTAAAAAAATATGTATAGATATGATAGGAGCTATTAATAAAAAATCAATAGGTAATATTGACTATATCTATTAACACTATATATTGTGGTGAATAAAAAATCACATCACATTATGTGGTGTTTTTTCGTTGACCTTGATGTCATGATATGGTATTATAGTTTTAGGCAAAACCAATACAGAAAGGGGTAAGGTGTTTTATGTTTGAGGTAGTAAAAAGAGATGGAGAAGTCACTAATTTTGATTTAATGAAGATTAAGGAAGCAATCACCAAAGCCTTTAATGCAACTAGAAAGAGTTTTAATGATGCTATACTTGATATGTTAGTTTTGAGGGTTACTGCTGATTTTCAAGAAAAAATTTCAGATCACCTTATTCATGTAGAGGATATTCAAGATAGTGTGGAAATAATTTTAGAACAATCAGGATATACAGATGTTGCGAAAGCATATATTTTATATCGTAAACAACGAGAAAAAATAAGAAATATGAAATCTACTATTTTGGATTATAAAGATATCGTAAACAATTATGTTACGGAAGAAGATTGGCGAGTTAAGGAAAATTCAACTGTTACTTATTCTGTAGGAGGATTAATTTTACATAATTCAGGAGCTATAACAGCTAATTATTGGTTATCAGAGATATATGATGATGAAATAGCAAATGCTCATAGAAATGGTGATATACATATTCACGATTTATCTATGTTAACAGGATATTGTGCAGGATGGTCGTTACGTCAACTTATAGAAGATGGGCTTGGTGGTATTCCTGGTAAGATTACTTCAGCACCTGCTAGCCATTTATCAACATTATGTAATCAAATGGTTAATTTTTTAGGAATTATGCAAAATGAATGGGCTGGAGCTCAAGCATTTTCATCCTTTGATACATACTTAGCGCCCTTTGTAAAAATAGATAATCTTTCATATAAAGAAGTAAAACAATGTATTCAGTCATTTGTGTTTGGAGTAAATACACCAAGTAGATGGGGAACGCAATCACCTTTTTCTAATATTACATTAGATTGGATTGTTCCTAATGATTTAGCGGAACTAGATGCTTTAGTTGGTGGACAGCCTCAAGATTTTAAATATAAAGATTGTCAAAAAGAGATGGATATGATTAATAAAGCTTTTATTGAGATAATGATTGAAGGGGATGCTCAAGGAAGAGGTTTCCAATATCCTATTCCTACATATTCCATTACAAGAGATTTTGATTGGTCAGAAACAGAGAATAATAAATTATTATTTGAAATGACAGCAAAATATGGAACTCCTTATTTTTCTAACTATGTAAATAGTGATATGGAGCCAAGTGATATTAGAAGTATGTGTTGTCGTCTGAGGTTGGATTTGAGAGAATTAAGAAAGAAATCTGGAGGATATTTTGGTTCTGGAGAGAGTACAGGTTCTATAGGTGTTGTTACTTTGAATTTGCCAAGAATAGCTTATTTATCGAAAGACGAAGAAGAATTCTTTAGACTTATTGATCATAGAATGGATATTGCAGCAAGATCATTAAAAATAAAAAGAGATGTAGTATCTAAATTATTAAAAGAGGGGCTTTATCCTTATACAAGAAGGTATTTAGGTAATTTTAATAATCATTTTTCAACTATTGGGCTTCTTGGGATGAATGAAGTAGGCTTAAATGCAAAGTGGCTAGGAAACGATTTAACTGATTTAGAAACACAACAATTTGGATTAAAAGTTTTAGACTATATGAGAGAACGTTTATCTGATTTCCAAGAAAAATATGGTGATTTATATAACCTAGAAGCTACACCAGCAGAATCAACAAGTTATAGATTAGCAAAATATGATAAAAAGCGTTGGAAAGACATTAAAACCGCTGGGAAAAAAGGAGACACACCATATTATACAAATAGCTCTCATTTGCCAGTAGATTATACAACCGATGTATTTGAAGCTTTAGATATCCAAGATCAATTTCAGACTAGATATACTTCCGGAACAGTTTTCCATGCATTCTTAGGAGAAAAACTTCCTGATTGGAAGGCAGCAGCGAAACTTGTTAGATCCATTGCTGATAATTATAGGTTGCCTTATTATACTTTATCGCCAACATATTCAATATGTAAAACTCATGGTTATATAAGTGGAGAGATTTATGAATGTCCAGAGTGTGGTAAAAAAACAGAGGTGTATAGTAGAATAACTGGATACTATAGACCAGTACAACATTGGAATGATGGCAAAGCACAAGAGTTTGAAAACAGAAGGGAATATGAACCTAAAAAATCAGCACTTAAAATAGAAAAAGATTGGGAAAAAAGCACAAAAGATGAAGTAGCAGTAACAGTATTAAATGACGTAAAAGAAAAATATCTTTTTACTACAAAAACTTGTCCGAATTGTCATGTTGCTAAGGATTTCTTGAAAAATGATCGGATTAAAGTTCTTGATTCAGAGGAACATGTGGAACTTGCTAATCAATATAAAATAATGCAAGCGCCTACTTTAGTAATAATTGATGGTGGCAAAGTAAATAAATATACTGGTTTGTCAGATATTAGAAGATATGTAGAAGATGAAGAATTAGATGCATAATAATGTTGGGAGGTAACTAATTGTTACCTCTCTTTGTTAATAAAAGTTAGGAGTTGGATTAAATGAGTTATTCGGATACGATATTTATTAATATGTGTCAAGATATAATAAATAATGGATATAGTTCAGAAGGACAAAAAGTTAGGCCTAAATGGAAAGATGGGGAAGAAGCTCATACCATTAAACAATTTGGAGTAGTTAATAGATATGATTTATCTAAGGAATTTCCAATATTAACTTTAAGGCCAACTAATTACAAAGCAGCCATAGATGAAATTTTGTGGATATGGCAAAAAAAATCAAATAATGTTAATGAGCTTAATAGTCGCATATGGGATAGTTGGGCCGATGAAAAAGGTTCAATTGGAAAGGCATATGGTTATCAATTAGGGGTAAAACATAAATATAAAGAAGGAATCTTTGATCAAGTGGATAGAGTTTTATATGATTTAGAGCATAATCCTTATAGTAGAAGAATAATGACCAATATATATGTTCATCAGGATTTGTGCGAAATGAACTTGTATCCTTGTGCATATAGCGTTACTTTTAATGTTACAGATAATAAATTAAACGCTATTCTAAACCAACGTTCACAGGATGTTTTAGTCGCAAACAATTGGAATGTTGTTCAATATGCTGCGTTAGTACATATGTTTGCACAGGTAAGTGGTTTGGAAGTTGGGCAATTAGTACATGTTATTGCTGATGCGCACATTTATGATCGGCATATACCGTTAGTTAAGGAACTTATATCAAGAACTTCTTATGATGCCCCCAAATTAGTTATTAATAAAGATGTTAAAAGTTTTTATGATTTTAAAGTTAATGATTTTGAATTGATTAATTATAAAAGAGGTTCACAAATAAAAAATATACCAGTAGCAGTATAAAAAAGTGAGGGTTAACAATGAATTGTATAGTAGTTGTGGAAAAGAGTTGGGGGATAGGATATAAAGGAGATTTATTGACTTATCTACCTGGTGATTTAAAACATTTTAAAGAAAAGACTAAAGGGAAAACTGTTGTAATGGGGCGAAAAACTCTATTTACATTTCCAAATCAAAAGCCCTTACCTAAGAGAAATAATATTATATTGACAACTGATAATAATTTCCAATGTAAAGGGGCAACTATATATTATAGCATTGAAGAACTTATGAATGAATTAAAGGAGTATTCACAAGACGATATATTTGTTATAGGAGGAGAAAGTGTTTATAAGCAAATGTTAAAATATTGTGATACTGCTTATGTGACAAAAATACATCAATTTTTTAGAGCAGATACGTTTTTTCCTAATTTAGATAAGGCTAAAGAATGGAAACTGATAGAAGAAAGTGAGGAGCAACAATATAGAGATATTAAGTATACATTTTGTGAATACACAAGAAATAAATAAGATTAATGAAAAAGTCTTGTTCTTAATTAGGAAAGTGCTACTTTTCAAGGTGCTTAGAACTTGTACCATGTAAAACACACCAATTTTTTGTAGGGGCGTATCACGATGCGCCTATTTTTAATTAAGAGTATTCAAACAGCTGGGACAAATCGCGTTGCGAACGTGGAAGCCACTTTTGTCCTAAAATTATAGCGTATATATTTAGATGCATTTATTGATTCTGTAACATCTTCACGGTTTGCTTTTTCTTTAAAATGATTAGACATACATCAGATGGAATATAATAAAGATAGGATCAAAAACTCTAAAGGATGTGTATATATGCGCCGTAATTTATTTTTTTATGAATCTCTTATGTTTTTTGTTTCAAATGCACTATTGTTTATTTTGCATGATGCGTATGAAGAAACAAATATTTATATTCTTAGTTTTATAAGTGCAATAAACGAAAGTGTTTATGAACATCTTAAAATAACATTTTTTGCTCTTTTTCTAGTATATGTTGTTGAGTATTTTTTAATTGGGAAGCTATATGATAATTATTGCTACTCTAGGTTCGTAGCGTTATTAATAGCACCATTAATAGTTATGGTAGGATATTATACTTATTCAGGAATACTAGGATATCATGTGTTGTGGTTAGATATTTTAATTGGAATAATTGCTATATTTATTGCTCAAACAATAGCGTATAAAATATTAAATAACAATATAAAATCAAAGTTGTCAAATCAATTGTGGTTCATCATTATATTAATCTTAGTAATTATATTTAGTCTATTTACTTATAATCCTCCGAAGATAGATTTATTTAAAGATAATCAGACTGGTCAATATGGAATATAGTTTTTAAATAAAATTTTATAATTTACTATAATAATATTGACTTTGTTTTTTATTTGTTTAATAATTAAAGAGATAATTATTGTTATAATTTTATATAAACATAGGAGTGTTTAAGATGATAGAGTTGTTATGCTATAGGAGAAGTACTAGACGTTTTAAAAGTAAAAAAATAGAAAAAGATAAAATAAAAAAATTGGAGCAAGCTGCTTTATTATCCCCAACGTCTAGAAATATTCGTCCATGGGAATTTGTCGTCGTCCAAGACGCTACTATTATTGGTAATCTTTCTAAATCTAAAAAGCATGGTTCAGATTTTTTAAAAGATGCGCCTTTAGCATTTGTTATTATAGCTGACTCTACAAAGAGTGATGTTTGGATTGAAGATACTTCAATAGCATCCATAATTATACAACTTGAAGTTGAAAAATTAGGACTTGGCTCTTGTTGGGTTCAAATAAGAAATAGGTTTAATTCAGAAGGTGAAACGTCAGAGGAATATGTGAAAAAAGTACTAAATATACCTAAGCAATATAAAGTATTATCTATTATAGGAATTGGTTATAAAGATGAACAAAGATCTGAACTTTCATTAGAAGAATTAGATTACTCAAAAATTCATTATGAAAAGTTTTAAATAATAAATTATTTCTTAAAGGATATAGTTACATTAGATTATAAAGAAGATTATAAAGAGAGAGGATGATATAGAATGTTAAATCTGCAAATTGAAAAAGCTTCTAAGCTAAAACAAAAGCCGGACCCAAACGAATTGACATTCGGAACGTACTTTACAGATCATATGTTTATAATGGATTATGATGTTGATAAGGGATGGTATGATGAAAGAATAGTACCTTATCAACCAATTACACTAGATCCATCAGCAATGGTTTTTCATTATGGGCAAGAGATGTTTGAAGGATTAAAAGCGTATAAAACTAAAGAAGGTAAAGTCTTATTATTTAGACCAAGAAAAAATATTCAAAGAACTAACAGAACTAATGATAGAATATGTATGCCTAGAGTTAATGAAGATGATGTATTAAAAGCTATCAAGTCGCTTGTTGATGTAGAGAGAGAGTGGGTTCCAGAGGCAGAAGGTACTACTTTGTACATAAGACCTTTTATAATAGCAACAGATACTTTCTTGGGAGTAAGGCCTTCTAATACTTACAAATTTATGATTATTACTTGTCCTGTAGGTGCGTATTATAAAGAAGGTATAAATCCAGTTAAAATATGGGTAGAAACTGAATATGTTAGAGCTGTTACTGGTGGTATTGGTGAAGCTAAAACGGGAGGAAACTATGCTGCAAGTTTAAAGGCTCAGATGAAAGCAAAAGAAAGAGGATATACACAAGTATTATGGCTTGATGGAGTAGAAAGAAAATATATTGAAGAAGTTGGAACAATGAATGTGTTTTTTAAAATTAATGGAGAAGTTATTACGCCTTCTCTAACTGGAAGTATTTTGCCAGGGGTAACAAGGGCCTCAGTTATAGAGCTTCTTAATCATTGGGGAGTGCCGGTTTCTGAAAAAAAGATAACTATAAATGAAGTATATGATGCCCATAAGAATGGTGAGCTTGAAGAAGTATTTGGCACAGGCACAGCAGCTGTAATATCTCCAGTTGGAGAATTAAACTATGATGGAGATAAGATAGTAATAAATAATGGCGAAATAGGATCATTAAGCCAAAAGCTATATGATACAATTACAGGTATTCAAACAGGTAAAATAGAGGATCCTTATGGATGGACAGTAGAGGTTTAGGAAAACTAATGATAAAGATAACTTCACTTTTAATTATGAGTCGTCTAAAACAGAGTATCTTTACTTTATCTTCAAAAGATGATATAGTAATTCAAAAATAAGACTCATTAGTTAAAGAGGTGGAAAAATGTATGAAAAAAAAGTGGCAGATTCGAGAACAATAATGAGTATAATGGTAACTCCTGAAAAAGCAAATAATCATGGTACTATGCATGGTGGAGAGATTATGCGTTTAATGGATGAGACTGCATATGTGGTAGCTAAAAAACATTGTCATAGTGATGTTAGCATAGTAACTGCTAGGGTTGATGAATTAGAATTTCATATGCCTATTCATATAGAAGATATTGTTACAGTAAGTGGTGAACTTGTATTTGTTGGAACATCATCTATGGAAGTCTTTGTGCAAGTTGAAGTAGATCATTTATGTTGTAAATCCAGAGGCAAAGGGATAGCTTTGACAGCTTATTTTACAATGGTTGCGAAAGAAGATAAGAAGGGGAAATATAAGGTTCCTAGATTAGAATTAGTTACAGAAGAAGAACAAGATCGATATAAACTAGGAAAGCAAAGATATTTAGAATATAAGGAAAAAAAGAAAAATTTATAAAAAAAGGCTGGGGAATCCCAGCCTTTTTTTAGACAGTAATATATGAATTTCCATCTAATGGTATTAAAACTTGAAGTGGAGGGGTATTTTCTAAAAGTCCTACGGCATAGATTGTATAAAACCTATCTTTTTTAAGTCGGATATTTGGTACCTGTAACGCCATTTCATTAGTACCTGTTGGGTATACTTGAATCGAATAAGTGTTAGGTTCTATAAATAGATAATTAGGTACTTCTGTATAATCAACATCTTCAAATATAATATCGCCATTTGGCAAACGAACATCAACAGCAGGTGTGTCAGGAGACAAATGAACGAATCTAAGTCCCAATCTATTAGCAGGAGTCCTTGATGGAGTATCTTCAATAACAAAAACCTCTAGATTAGGAGGAGTTCCAATAACAGCTATTGTAAAAATCATCTTATCTGGAATTGTCAATGTAGAAGTTAAGACTGGTTCTTGTGCGCCAACAGGATTGATAGCTAAATCATATTCTCCTGGTTGAACTGGAATGTAAGGAGTAAATTCTCCAAAATCAAGATTTTCAGCAAGTAAATTATCTCCATCTGAATAAATATTAACAGTTGGAGCTGTAGGCGCAGCATGTAATAATCTTATATAAGATGTATGCCTTTCATTCAACATCTTCACCACCTTTTATATATCTGGTTAGTACAATATATGATACTTATGGACAATGAGTGCAAGCTAAATATATTTAAAAACAGCCCATATAAATAGGCTGTTTAATTTATATCATACTAATTCTGCCATTCTAGTAACTGCTACATAAATTCCGGATATTCTATACCAAGTGGGATAATCAACTATACCAGTTACTGGCATATTAAAAATTTCTTGAAATGTCTCTACAGCTTCACTTGTAGCTGGACCAAAATTACCATCAACCCTTACTTTAGATATAGCAGGATAGTTGTTAGAAATGGCATTTAATTGTTCTTGAATAGTTCTAACATCTT
>JBKGYG010000063.1:0-9535 GCA_046546235.1 Eubacteriales bacterium
TATCTACTGCTGATGCAAACTGACTACATAATGGACTTAATATATCGCAAAACCATTCTGGGATAACATATGATGAATATATATTATCAAATAGTGCAACTCCAACCGTTCTTGTATTTGTTATTAATGGAAACCAATACCCGACTACTTGATCTAAAGGTTTTGGTGTTCTATCTAACTTAGGAATTGTAGGTATTTTAGTAAGATGATATACCTTCCCATTAAAATCTAGACAGTAATTAAAAATTACGTCTTTTTCATCATCATCATATAAAAAAATAGTTACACGATCAAGATTTAAATGTTCTAAAATACACCTTGCAAAAGTAGCAGTTAATTCTTTAGTGCTTATAAGTGATTGTAGATGTTTCGATACATCTACAGTCATCTTTAAAATTTTTCTATTTAAATTATTTTTTCTTGATAGAATAATTTGTTGCACCCCTAATGCTATTGCAGTGCTTAAGTAACTAAATTCATTTAACATATTTTCACTTAATGGATCTTTACTTCTAAGCTCTAGAAGTCCAAACAAATTATTTCTATTATTTAATGGTAACTTAATATAATATTCTTTTTCAGAACATATTTGAGTATAGTTATTACCTTTACCAAATTCGTCTAACAATTGGTATAAAGGGATTATATCATTACCTTGTCTTATGCTCAAAGCATCACCTATAACTTCTTCCTGTAAATATTCTCCTTTTTCATCAATGACATATATTGCAATATATTCAACATATTGCTTCAAACTATTAAAGAGGAACTTACAGGCACGTTCATAAACAAAGTTATCGTCATCTTGGTGTGTTAAAACATGAGCTGTCTCAATACCTATTTGAAATATATTAATTCCTACCTTATCATTCATATGTTTTCATCTCCCATGTTAAGTTAAGAAGATTTTTAATGCTTTCATTAATTTTTTTTTGAATAGCCTGTATATTGTTTTTCCTTAAAATCGTATCAGATGTTCTTAACTCCCAAAAAAATTCTGATATACCTTTAGAAAGTATTACCTCTATATTTCTCCACAAAGGGTGTGAAGGATAGGATTTTGAATTAATAATTTCATTATATAAAATGCCTATTTCTTTACATTTTTTATGTTTATCCCAGAAAGAACAGTGAAAAGCAGGTAAATCACCACTTTGAGAAGACCATTCTTCTAAGAAGTTATCTGAAGTTAAGTGTCTAATAATCTCCCAAGCTTCTGCAGGATATTGTGTTTTCGAAGATACTGTTAATAATGCCCCACCTGCAAAAGAATTGTATTTTGAAGATTTTGATGGGACTGGTGTAAAAGTATATGGCCCATCATAATCATAATTATTAATACGCTTTTGCATTATCTTAGAAACTGACAAAAATGCATGATCCAAATAAAAAGTAACTTCGTTTTTCCTATAAAATTTCTCATATAGAATTCGAGAGTATATATGATCTTCTTGAATATTTAAACTACAAATATTCATTAAACTAGATATGTACTCAAATACTTCTATAAAAAATTCTGCATCAAATAGATTATCACTAGATTTATTTAAATCTGGAAAATCCCAATTAGCTTTATATATCCAACTCATATATAAGTGAAGTGTTCCTATATCACTTTTTGCTGGGAACGCAAAAGGAATATGTTTCTCAGTATTAGAATAATTATTTTCTCCTTCGGAAATTTTTTTGCAGTAGTAGTAGAAATCATCCCAATTTGTTAAATTATTTTGACTAATATTGTACTTATCAAGAATTATTTGTTGAGTAGATAACACTAACGGCTGAATAAACCAAGGGATAGCGTACCGGATATTATTATACATTGAACAATTATTTATCCAGTTTGCCAAGGAGGGTAGCACCTTGTAAGTACTTGGTACATGTTTTAAATATCCTAGGTGAGCAAATGTATAGATCCATGTAGACCCTAATGCAAATACATCTGGTGGATTCTCATTTTTAAATGCGTTAATTAGACTATCATATGCTCTATTCCAAGTCATTATTTTTAAATCAATAGTAATATCTAAAAATTTCTCAAGCCTTTTAAATTCAGTAATATACTTCGGAACTTCATTAGTGACATATGATGAGATTAACCATACTTTTAAATTTTTTTTAGACATAAGACCACCAACCCTTGCAACTAGTTAAATAAAATAGCGTACTTCAACATATCCAAAATTCATTAAATTAGTACTATTATACCATAATTAATATTGAAATACCAAAATTTAAACACTATCCACTATCCAAAATTACAGGTTTATGATTTGCAAGTTATTTACTAATCATTCTTACTGGGTTTTTTGATAAGTAATTTTATGCTATAATTAATGTCGATTATTTATTATTCTTTATGGAGGTTTACATATATGATACTCGCTTGTAAGAATATCTGCAAAACTTTTGGTGTAACAACTATATTAAATAATGTGTCTTTTCATCTCGAGAAGGGTGAAAGAGCTGGTTTGGTGGGTATTAATGGAGCAGGCAAAACTACTTTATTTCGAATTCTTGCTGGTGAATTAGAGCCTGATAATGGAGATATTATTACTCCTAATCAAGTTAATATTGGTTATTTATCTCAACAACAAAACTTAAATTCAAATCTTACTATATATGATGAGATGCTTAATTCTAAGCAAAATATTCTAGAGCTTCAAAATCAATTAAGGAATGTTGAGCATAAAATGAAACATGCTAAAGGCTCTAAGCTTGATTATATAATGAATGAGTATTCGGATCTGCAACATAAGTTCGAACTTCTTAATGGTTATAGTTATAAAAGCGAAATTGAAGGCGTTTTAAAAGGCCTTGGTTTCGAAAGAGATGAATTATCCAAACATATCAACACTTTATCTGGTGGAGAAAAAACACGTGTTTCCCTTGCAAAGTTGCTTTTAACAAAACCGGAAATATTATTACTAGATGAGCCTACTAACCATTTAGATATGGTATCAATTAATTGGTTGGAAGGATATATTAATAATTATGATGGCTCTTTGCTTATTATTTCACATGATAGATATTTTCTCGACCGAACTGTTGATAAGATAGTTGAGTTAGAAAATACAGAAAGTAAAGTATATAATGGAAATTATAGCTTTTATGCTAATAAGAAAGCTGCAGAAAGGGATTTAGAATTAAAACATTATTATAATCAACAAAAAGAGATTCAGAAACAAGAAGAAACTATAAGCCAGCTTAGGGTATTCAATAGAGAGAAATCTTTAAAAAGAGCTAAAAGTCGTGAAAAGGCTCTTGAAAAGATTGATAGACTTGATAAGCCACAAGAACTTAAAGCTGATATGAATCTTTCCTTTGAACCAAGAATAATAAGCGGGAATGATGTTTTAAATATAAGTGATGTTAGTAAAGGCTTTGATAGTGTTCTTTTTTCTAATGTTTCAATTGATATTAAAAAAGGTGAAACTATAGCTCTTATTGGTGATAATGGGACAGGCAAAACAACGTTGTTTAAATTAATAACAAAGGAGTTGGTACCTGATGCAGGAGAAGTGAAGTTGGGTACTAAGGTTAACTGTGGTTATTATGATCAAGAGCATCAAAACCTTAATATTAAAAATAGTCTTATAGATGAAATTTCTGATGCTTATCCAAATATGAAAACAAGCGAAATCCGGAATGTTTTGGCTGCTTTTCTTTTTACTGGAGATGATGTTTTTAAGAATGTTTCTCAGTTAAGTGGTGGTGAAAAAGGAAGACTATCTCTTGCAAAATTAATGTTATCTAAGTCTAATTTTTTATTATTGGACGAACCAACTAATCATTTAGATATTATTTCTAAAGAAGTATTAGAAAGTGCTTTAAAAAATTATACAGGAACTATATTATACATTTCTCATGATAGGTATTTTATTAATAAAACTGCAGATAGAGTGATAGAGCTAACTTCGTCAGGTATTAGTAATTATCTTGGCAATTATGATTATTATTTAGAAAAGAAAGCACAGCTAGAAGAAAGTCAATTTAATGAAGTTAAATCTGATAATACTACTATATCAACATCAAAAGAATATTGGTTAAAATCTAAAGAAGAACAAGCAACAGAACGAAAAAGACTTGCTAAATTGTCTGAAACTGAAGAAAAAATTATTAAGATAGAAGAAGAGATTAAGGAAATTGAACATAAATTATGTCTTGAAGAAGTTTATACTGATTATGAAAAGCTTAGTGAGCTTAATAATTCAAAAGAAACTCTTGAAACAAAATTAATTTCTCTCTATAAAAGTTGGGAAAATTTAACACAATAATTAGAGAGGCTTTAAACCTCTCTATTATTATGAGCATTAAATTACTAGTTTACGATTGTTCTATAATATCTGCATTATTTAATCTGTATTCGTACTTATTTAAGCTAACTACAATATCCTCAATTAACTTGCTAATAGATACAATCTCCCTCATACTATTATTTAAAAAATCTTGATTTGTGTGAAAAAAAGATTCCAATGATTTCATTTGCTCATTAAGTTCATTAAGTTCCATTTTTAAAGGCACATCAAACAATTCCATAAATATCACCTTGATAACTTATTTTTTTACAATATTATTTTATTCTAGCTGACCTATAATTCAAAGCCATTTAATCTTGTACATATTGGGACATTTTAAAGCTAAAATTTACTGTTAATAGTTGTTTTTCCCACTATTGTGCTTATTCAACATTTAGTATACTAGTAAGTAAAAGTTATGTCAAATTATATTTGTCTTAAATATTTGTCATTTGCATTTACATTTATTATTATATCATAAATCACATGTTTTTTTTAGTACAATTTTTAAAAATTATAAGTTTATTATTACTTTTAATTTCATTAACTAGATTCTAATAAACTTTTTCAAAGTCAGTATTAAAAAATCTTATTATTTTTGTTTTGAAAGAACAGAATTGGACTTATGATTAAAATATAACTTTTATAACAAAAAGAAAGCACTCTATATTTTAGTTGCTTTCTTTTTTGTTTATATTAATTTTATTGTTTTATAAATTGTTCTGCTAACCCATTTTCAATAACATTCTTGGCTGTATTTCTTATATGAAGATTTGTTCTTTGTTCTGCTTTATCCTTATCTTTTTCTTTTATTGCTTCTAATATTGCTTTGTGCTCTTCAATTGATTTTAAAGCTCTTTCTTTAGTTGAAAGAGCAACTTTTCTAACCCTTTGAACATAATTATGAAAATCTGTTAAAACATGTTTTAATGTTCTACTAGCAGATGCATTATATAAAACCTCATGAAATCTATTATCTAATTCATATAATTGTTCAAAGTGTCCTTTTTCAGCATGAAACTGTGATATATATATAATTTCTTCTAATTCATCAACCTGTTGTTCTGTAAGATTATCTACAGACCATCTTGTACTTAACCCTTCAAGTAAAGAACGAATTGCATAAATATCTTTTATATCCTTATCGTTTATACCCGTTACAATAGCCCCTTTATTGGGTATAATATTAACTAATCCTTCTAGCTCTAATTGCCTTATTGCTTCACGTACAGGTGTACGACTAACACCCAACTCACTGGATATTTTTGTTTCCTTTAGAGCCTCACTTTGTTTGTATTTACCTAAAAGAATGTCTTCCCTAATCTTATTAAAGACTCTTCCTCTTAGTGAATATTTGTCTGTCACTTCATTTTGGACATTATAATTACTCAACAGGGGCGCCTCCTTGTTTGAAACTATTTATTATAATTTATCAATAGTTTCCATTATATAATCAGCATATTCTTCACTTGTAGAACCAGTTGAACGACCTGTCATTACAAGTTTTCTTTCTGTTTGTGAACAAATATCTAAAGCTTTAAATAATTTATCCGCTTCATTATTAAAACCAATATGATTTAATAACATAGCACCCGCACGAATAACACTTGATGGATCTGCATAGATATCTCTACCTTCTTCAACCATTCTTGGTGCTGAACCATGTATCGCTTCAAACATAGCATAACGTTTACCAATGTTAGCACTTCCTGCAGTTCCTACTCCACCTTGAAATTCTGCCGCTTCATCAGTTAAAATATCACCATATAGATTAGGTAATACAAATACTTCAAATTGTGTTCTTCTTTTTTCATCAATTAATTTAGCTGTCATAATATCTATATACCAATCATCCATTTCTATTTCTGGATAATCTTTAGCTACTTCTTTACAGACTTCTAAGAATTTACCATCTGTTGTTTTTACAACATTCGCTTTTGTTACTACTGTTACTTTTTTCTTGCCATTTTTCTTAGCAAAATCAAATGCAAGTTCTGCAATACGTCTTGCTCCTTGTGTTGTTATAACTTTAAAGTCTACCGCTATATCTTCTGAAGGATTAACCCCTTTACTACCTAATACATAAGCCCCTTCAGTGTTTTCTCTAAAGAAAGTCCAATCAATACCTGCTTCTGGGACTTTTACCGGACGAACATTAGCAAATAAATCAAGTTCTTTTCTCATCGCAACATTTGCACTTTCAATATTTGGCCAAGGATCACCTTTTCTTGGTGTAGTTGTTGGTCCTTTTAGTATTACATCACATTTCTTAAGTTCTTCTAGAACATCATCAGGAATTGCTTTTCCTACTTCAGCTCTCTTTTCAATAGTACATCCATCAATTACTTTAAAAGCAACTTTCCCAGATTCAACTTCGTTTTTTAATAGATATTCTAATATTCTTTGTGCTTGGTTTGTAATTGCTGGACCAATACCATCTCCTCCTACCACACCAATTACAATAGTATTTAACTCATCATATTTCACGAAATCGTCTTGTTGCTTCATCATTTCTACACGTTCTAATTGCTCTTTAATTAGTGCTTCAAACTTTTTAATATAATCCATATTCGTACTTCCTCCTAGTTTTATTTTATTTGTGAACAATTTTATTGTATTGTCAGTAATTATAAATTTATATGTCATAAATTTTATGCTTGCTGTTTAATATAATTTATTTTACCACCTGCGAAGATAATTCTCTTCTCTTTATCAGATAGTTCAATTATTGTTTTATATGTTTTATCTTTTGTCTCATTTGTTACAACTACTTCACCTTTTTCTACTTGCTCTTTAACATTAGTAATTGTTAATTTGTCATTATCATCTATATTGTCATAATCTTCCTTGTTAACAAATGTTAAAGGTAAAATACCTGAATTAATTAAATTTGCCTTATGAATTCTTGCAAAACTTTTTACTAATACAGCTTCTATACCCAAATATAAGGGTGCCAAAGCAGCATGCTCTCTACTTGACCCTTGTCCGTAGTTTTCTCCACCAATTATAAATCCCCCATTATTTTCCTTAGCTTTTGCAGGAAATTCAGGGTCACAAGGTGTTAAACAATACTTTGCTAAGTGTGGAATATTAGATCTGAAAGGTAATAGTTTAGCATTTGAAGGCATAATATGATCAGTTGTAATATTATCTTCTACTTTAATTAAGCTTACACCTTCAACTCTATCTCCTAATGGTTTATTAAGTGGGAAAGGTTGAATATTTGGTCCTTTTACAACTTCTACTTCTTCTGGATTCTCTGATGGAGGGACTATTAAATTATCGTTAATCATAAATGTTTTTGGCATCTCTACTTGAATATCTTCATCATATTTTGTAGGATCTGTTAATTCCCCTGTTAATGCACTAATTGCAGCAGTTTCTGGACTTAACAAATATACCCCTGCAGATACTGTTCCACAACGTCCTTTAAAGTTTCTATTAAATGTTCTTAATGATACTGCATCAGTTGAAGGTGCTTGACCCATACCAATGCAAGGTCCACATCCTGATTCTAATATTCTTGCTCCTGATGCAATAATATCAGATAAAGCACCATTTTCAGCTAACATATTTAATACTTGTTTTGAACCTGGAGCAATCACTAAACTTACATCTTTATCTATAGTTTTACCTTTTAATATCTTAGCAACTTTCATCATATCCATATATGAACTATTTGTACAGCTACCAATAGCTACTTGATCAACTTTAGTCCCTTGAACTTCTGATACTTTTTTTACATTATCAGGGCTATGAGGTAAAGCCACAAGTGGTTCTAAGTCGTCAAGTTGAATCTCTACTACTTCATCATATGTAGCATCTTCATCTGGTTGTAATTCTTTCCAGAATTCTGCTCTTTTCTGTGCTTCTAAGAATTCTTTTGTAACTTCATCACTTGGAAAGATTGAAGTAGTAGCTCCTAATTCAGCTCCCATATTTGTAATAGTAGCACGTTCTGGTACAGTTAAAGACTTTACACCTTCACCTGTGTATTCAATAACTTTACCCACACCACCTTTTACAGTTAAACGTCTAAGAACTTCTAAAATAATATCTTTAGCTGTTACGAAAGGTTTTAACTTGCCTTTGAGATGTACATTTACAACTTTAGGATTGTTTATATAATATGTACCTCCACCCATTGCAACAGCAACATCAAGTCCACCTGCTCCAATAGCAATCATTCCTATTCCACCGCCAGTTGGTGTATGGCTGTCTGAACCCAATAGCGTATCCCCTGGAACCCCAAATCTTTCTAGATGCACTTGATGACAAATACCATTACCAGGCTTTGAAAAATAGACACCATGTTTATGTGCTACTGTCTGAATATATTTGTGATCATCAGCATTTTCAAACCCTTGTTGTAACATATTATGGTCGATATATGCTACAGATTTTTTGGTCTTTACTTGGTCTATTTCCATAGCTTCCAATTGCAAGTACGCCATTGTACCGGTTGAATCTTGAGTTAGTGTTTGATCAATTTTAATACCAATTTCTGAACTAGTTAGTTCTCCTTCTACAAGGTGATTCTTAAGAATTTTTTGTGTTAAATTTAGTCCCATTGTTTACCTCCTGTATATTTATCTTTATGGAGATTCCTTATACTATAAATCTCCTAAAAGTATTTATTTTCATCTAGTCTATTTTAACATATCTTTTTATAATTTAAACCTAAAATTTCACAGCTTTCTTCAGTAATCTTTATAAGTTCTTCGTCAGAAATAGATGTAACACGACCTGTTTCATATTCCTTGTCTATCCATTCTTTTACTTTTATTACTAATGGGTGTTTTTTATCTAAACCTTTTTTTGAGTCAATTTTATAATGTCTATTAATCCAATGCGCAACTCCAGATAAACCAGAGGTATTAGTAATTGCCACTTGTACTGGTCTATCGAGCAATAAGTTTGTATCGAATATATTATAAATTTCTTCATTTTTTAATATACCATCGGCATGAATTCCTGCTCTAGTTATATTAAAATCTGACCCTACAAAAGGTGTCCTAGGAGGAATGCTATATCCAATTTCTTTCTCAAAATATTCAGCTATCTCAGTAATAATTGTAGTATCCATTCCATCAAGTGTACCTTTGAATTGAGCATATTCAAAAATCATTGCTTCTAATGGTGTGTTTCCAGTTCGTTCACCAATTCCAAATAATGAACAATTTACTGAAGAACAACCGTATAACCAAGCAGTTGAAGAATTTTGAACAGCTTTATAA
>JBKGYG010000064.1:0-9005 GCA_046546235.1 Eubacteriales bacterium
GACAATGCATTAAATATATTATGCATACCAGTTACTTTTAGATAAACTCTATCAATTTTATTACCTTTATAAATTAGGTCAAAGGAGCCATGTGCTAGTTCATTAAATTCAATATGGTTAGCACTATAATCATGATTAGCAATGTCTGAGCCGAAAGTAATTATATTACAAGGAAGGTCATTAATTATTTGGTTAATATTATCAATATCACCATTTATAATAAGAGTACCATTTACTGGAATTTTTAAAGCAAACTTTTTAAATGAATCCATAATGTCATTTAGATCTTTAAAAAAATCTAAGTGATCTTCCTCAATATTTAAAATAACGCCTATATAAGGGTTGAATTTTAAAAAGCTATTATAATACTCACAAGCTTCTGTAACAAAATAATTAGATTTACCTACTCGAATATTACCATTAATAATATTTAATATTCCGCCGACTGTTATAGTAGGATCTTTTTTTGCTTTCAATAAAACATGTGAAACCATAGATGTAGTTGTTGTTTTGCCATGAGTACCAGATATTGCAATGGGGTATTTATAGTTATTCATAATTTGACCGAGTAGTGTGGCTCTATCAATAACAACGAGATTATTTCTAAGTGCTTCTTGATATTCTGGATTATCAGTTTTAATAGCAGCTGTATGTATAATCAAATCCATATCTTGAGAAATATGAGAAGCATTATGTCCAATATGTACTTTTATTCCTAATTGTTTTAGCTTATCTGTGATATTTGATGATTTAATATCTGAGCCACTTACTTCAAAATTTTCTTTTTTTAATATTTCTGCTAGTCCACTCATGCTTATTCCGCCAATACCGATAAAATGTACTTTTAGTGGTTTGTTAAATGGTATTTTATTCATTATAAAAACACTCCCTAAGTATATAGAATTAGTAACAACAAAAGTTTATTGCAATTTACGATTTGGCATAAGGAATTCATTAAAAAGGCCAATATCTATTATTGCTTTAAAACATTTTAAGAAAAAATAATGAAAACTGTCGTTAATTTAAGTATATGTTAAATTTAATAAATCTATATTGATATTATAACCATAGATTCAAAAAAATTAAAGGAAAATAAATATCCGAATGTTTTTCGAAAAAAAGGCTTATAATATTCGTGTTGTTATTGTATAATAAAGTTAAATAAAAAGGTGTAAATAATAAATTACAACATAATTGAATTATATAACATAAATCATGGTGAAAGGATGAATTTAAGAGTGGGTAGAATAAGTAAAAACAAAAGAATAGGGGTAATTACAAAAATATTAGTAGAAAATCCAAATAAAATTTTTACATTAAATTATTTTACAGAGCAATTTAACTGTGCAAAATCTACACTTAGTGAGGATATAGATGTTATAGAAGAGTTGTTTAATGAATATAACTTAGGAAAAATAAAATCGATAGCTGGGGCATCAGGCGGAATAATATATAAGCCAGTTGTTTCTAAAGAGCAGGTTAGTGAAATCACTGATGAGTTATGCGATAAATTAGATGATAAAACTAGGGTTATATCTGGAGGCTATCTTTATATGAATGATATTTTCTATGAACCTGAGATGGTTTTTAGGATAGGAAAAGCATTAGCTAATCCTTTTTATGATACAGAAGTTGATTATGTAGTTACTATTGAAACAAAAGGAATACCAGTGGCTTTAATGACAGCTAGAATACTTAATAAGCCAATGGTTGTTGTGAGAAAATCATCAAAACTAACGGAAGGTACTACTATACAAATGAATTATATAACAGGGTCTTCAAAAACAATTAAAACTATGTCTTTGGCAAAGCGATCTATAGAGAAAGGTGCAAAAGTTTTATTTATTGATGATTTTATGAAAGCTGGAGGGACAGCTAAAGGAATTATGGATCTTATGAATGAATTTGAAGCTAATCTTATTGGAGTAGGAGTAGTTATGGTTACAAAAACGCCACAACAAAAGTTAGTTGAAAATTTTTATAGTTTATTAGAATTAGAAGAAATTAATGAAGAAAACAATAAAATAAAGGTTGTGCCTTGTTTTAAATAGTACTATTGCAATAGTGATTAATGGGAAAATGAGGCAAAGTGAACAATTATAAATTTATTTTTTTGAAAAAGCTAAAAAAAATGCATAAACATTGCAATATATTAGGTTTTTATTATAAAAGCCATTGAATTTTAGCAATAATTATACTATAATTATTTTGTGAAATTATAATCTAATGAGGATCTCCGGGGGAGATTGTGTTACTTCTCAGGATTTCAACTAGTTACAGAAAGGGGTTAGTCATGGAAATAACAGATGTAAGAGTACGCAAGGTTAATAAGGAAGGTAAAATGAAAGCTGTTGTTTCAGTAACATTTGATAACGAATTTGTTGTACATGACATTAAGGTTATCGAGGGTGAGAAGGGATTATTTATTGCAATGCCAAGTCGAAAAGCTTTAGATGGTGAGTTTAGAGATATTGCACATCCTATAAATTCTGAAACAAGAGAAAAAATCCAAAAATGTGTATTAGAAAAATACGAAACTGTATTATTAACAGATGCTACTCAAGATGAAATAGCAGTGTCTGAAGAGGTTTAATATTTTGCAAGCACTTCTTTTTTTAAGGAGTGCTTTTTGTTGCTTGGTAGAAAAGAAAACTTACTTATAACTTTTTATGACTTTTTATTTTTTGTAGGAAAGGACAGTTTTTAAAATAATTAGTACTTTTAACATAAAAAGCGTAATAATAAAATGAGGTTTTGTTTTGATTGATTTCTTGCATATAATAAGTATGTATTGTAAAATGTTAATGCAAGTTAAGAAAAGGGAAGGTGTTTTTTTTGAAAAATTTAAAAACAGTTATTCTTGCTGCAGGACAAGGAACAAGAATGAAATCAAAATTACCAAAAGTATTACATAAAATACTTGATAGATCTTTACTTGATTATGTTATTGATGCTGCTAAGGAAGTTGATTCGGATAAAATTTGTGTTGTGATAGGGCACAAAAGTGAAGTTGTACGTAAGGAAATAAATAAATCTGTGGAATTTGTTTTGCAAGAAAAACAATTGGGGACAGGTCATGCAGTGATGCAAGCAAGAGATTTTATTGGAAAAGAAGGCGATGTTCTAATCCTTTTTGGAGACACTCCTCTAATTACTAAAACAACTCTAGAAGAATTAGTAAATCATCATCATCATAATAATAACGATGTTACAGTATTATCTACAATAGTTGACAATCCTGAAGGATATGGTAGAATCATTAGGGATAATAAAAATGATTTTATAAAGAGTGTTGAACACAAAGATGCCACAGAAGAAGAAAAACTAGTATGTGAAATTAATTCTGGTATGTACTTATATAATGCTAAAATACTATATGAAGCTTTATTAAACTTAACTAATAATAATGCACAAGGGGAATACTATTTGCCTGATACACTTAAATATATATTAGATAAAGGGCATAAAGTTGATGCGATGATTACAAAACAAAGTTTAGATATATTAGGTGTTAACTCAAGAGTGCAATTAATTCAAGCTCAAAAGATTATTCAAGATAGAATTAATGAATATTGGATGAATGAGGGAGTAACTTTTGTTGATCCTAAACAAGCGTATATTGGTAAAGATGTGATAATTGAAAAAGATGTAATTATTTATCCTAATACTTTTATTGAAGGTAATTCCTATATTGGAGAAGATAGTGAGATAGGTATAAACACAAAAATTATTGATTCTAAAATAGGAGTTTCTACAAAAATTGAACAGTCTGTAGTAATTGAGAGTGAAATTGGTAATAATTCAGAGATAGGACCATTTGCATATATTAGACCGCAATCAAAGATAGGAAATAGTGTTAAAATAGGAGATTTTGTTGAAGTAAAAAAATCAACAATTGGAGATGGCACAAAGGCTTCTCATTTAACGTATATTGGAGATGCAGTTGTTGGAGAGAATGTTAATTTTGGTTGTGGTACAGTTATAGTGAATTATGATGGAAAAGAAAAACATCAGACAAAAATAGAAGATAATGTTTTTATTGGCTGTAATACTAACTTAATATCACCTGTAACAATAGGAGAAAATGCTTATACAGCAGCAGGGTCTACAATAAATAAAGATGTACCTCCTAATAGTTTAGGAATATCAAGAAGTAGACAAGAAAACAAAGAAAACTGGGTTAAAAGAAAGAGAAATAATTAGTTTAGACAAAATTTAAATATATAGGAGGATTCTTTAATGACAAATGCTTCCATGATTAACCAAAACATTAAGGTATTTGCTGGTAATGCGAATCGTGATTTAGCTAAAGCTATATCAAAAGAGTTAGGGTTTTCTTTAGGTGCCTCAGAGTCAGGTGAATTTGAAGATGGAGAATCATATGTAAAAATTCAGGAAATTGTACGTGGAGTAGACGTATACATTGTCCAGTCAACTAGTACTCCAGTGAATGATCATTTGATGGAATTGCTTATTATGATTGATGCACTTAGAAGAGCATCAGCTGGAAGAATAACAGCAGTTATACCATATTATGGTTATGCAAGACAGGATAGGAAAGCTAGGGCTAGGGACCCTATTAGTGCAAGACTTGTAGCTGACTTGTTACAAACAGCAGGTGCAGACCGAGTTGTGACTATGGATTTGCATTGTGCTCAAATACAAGGCTTTTTTACTATTCCTGTTGATCACATGCTTGGGAATCCACTTCTAGTACGTTATTATGGAGAAAAATTTTCTGGGAATTTAGATGATGTAACCGTAGTTTCTCCTGATGTTGGTAGTGTAAAAAGAACAAGATCATTTGCAGAAAAGCTTGAAATACCTATTGCTATAATAGATAAGAGAAGACCAAAAGCAAATGTCTCAGAGGTAATGAATATAATTGGTAATATTGAAGGACAAAGAGTTATTTTAGTTGACGATATGATAGATACTGCAGGCACAATATGTAATGCTGCTAATGCTTTAAAAGAAAAAGGAGCAAAAGAAGTATATGCTTGTTGTACGCATCCAGTATTATCTGGTCCTGCTATTGAGAGAATTGAAAATTCTGCAATAGAAGAATTGGTTGTGCTTAATACTTTACCTCTTCCAAAAGAAAAACAAATAGATAAAATTAAAGTATTATCTGTTGCACCAATTTTAGCTGATGCTATACATAGAATTCACTATAATCAATCAGTATCAGAATTATTTGTGTAATTTATTAAGCTATTGTATTCAGTTTATATAAAAAATATTGAGGTGAATTCATTGTTTTTAATAATTGGGTTAGGTAATCCAGGCTTAAAATACTGTGCCACTAGGCATAATATTGGGTTTGAAGTTATTGAGCGTCTTTCATTTGATTATAATATTAAAATAAATCAAAAGAAACATAAGGCACATTATGGTATTGGTAATATAAATAATGAAAAGGTAATTTTGGTTAAGCCACAAACTTATATGAATAGAAGTGGAGAAAGTATAAGAAGTATTATGGATTTTTATCAGATTGATCCTAGCAATATTATTATAATATATGATGATGTTAGTTTAGAAATAGGCAAATTAAGGTTCAGAAAAAAAGGTAGTGCAGGCGGTCATAACGGTATTAAGAATATCATACAACATCTAAATACGGAAGAATTTCCTAGATTAAAAATAGGAGTTGGAGAAAAACCACCTAGTTGGGATTTAGCTGATTATGTTCTAAGTCGATTTAGTAAAGAAGAGATAAAAGAAGTTACATCAGTAGTAAAAAGAGCAAGTGAAGCAATAGCATTTTTTATGAGAAATAAAATTACAGCAGCTATGAATAAATATAATGGATAGCGATTTAATCAAATGAATTTTTTGTAAAGAACATACTAAATTACTTTTTATGTTTTTTTTTGATAAATTAGTACAAATTACCTAAACAAACTATTGAGAAGAGTGTTGATTTTATATTAATGTCATGATAGAATTAAATCATAAAATAATTAAATAATTAAATAATTACTGATTATTCGAAATGGCAAACCTATCGAAAGGTAGGGACGCAAAGCTATAGGGCCTCTTTAAAGTGGTAGCCTAGCCGCCGAAATTAGGTTAAGAACAGGCTAGGATGAATCGGAAGATTTTCTCTAGTCTTTTTATTTAATTATTTTTGAAAATCGGCCCCGTGCTCCCTTGGTAATTCCCCCTCTCTCTTACCAGGGAGCTTTTTTTAGTTTTAAGGAGGTATAATTTACTATACCTCTTTTTCTATTTTAGTGTTATGTATTATGAGTATATGTCTTTGTAAAATAAACTTCAAAAAACATTATAGTTTGCTCTTTAATTTGCTTTTAAATTGAAATATAATAAGTATGTATTAGTTTATAATAGTAGTAGTAGAATTATTATTATAGATAAAAAAGGCAAACTAACGTAGGTGATATTAAAATGGAAGCTTTTATAAAGCCGTTTAAAGAATTAGAAGAGTACAAGAGTATAGTAAAAGAAATTGAAAGTGATACCTTTCCTATATATATATCCGGGTGTATAGACTCACAAAAAAGTCATCTTTTATATGGTTTAGGTCATAGGAAAAAATATAATATTATAATTACCTATAATGAATTAAAGGCGAAAGAGATCTATGAAGATATGAGGTTTTTCAAGGATAATGTATATTTATATCCTGCAAAAGATGTTGTTTTTTATAGTGCAGATATTCATAGCAATTATATTGTATCAAAACGTCTTGAAATTATTAGAAAAATAATTGAAGATGAAGAAGCAGTAATAATAATGACAATAGATAGTGCTATTGATCATTTGCCTCCATTAGAGATAACAAAAGCACAGAAAAAACATTTGAAAGTTGGAGATATATTAGATTTAAATAGTTTAAAGGAAGAATTAGTTCAGATGGGATATGAACCTGTTGAACTAGTTGAAGGGGAAGGGCAATTTTCCATACGAGGAGGAATAATTGATATATATGAGGTTACTGAGGATTCGGCATATAGGTTAGAATTATGGGATGATGAAATTGATACTATAAGAACAATGGATGTTAATAGTCAAAGGTCTATTGATAAAATTGAAGGAATTTGCATATATCCAGCTAGTGAAATGGTAGTAACAAAAGAACAAGCAAATAAAGCAATTAAAAAAATAGAAAAAGAGAAAAACGAGTTAATTAGAAAATTCGAAAGAAATGATAATAAGGAATCATTAAGCCAGTTAATGACTATAATTAATGAACTTAAAGAAAGAATAATAGAATTTAAGAATTTTAATGGGATAGAAAGTTATGTGCATTTCTTTTACGATTACACAGTTTCAATTTTTGATTATTTTGATGAAGAGAATTCTATTTTTTTCTTAGATGAACCTGTACGACTTGCTGAAAAGTGTGAGCTAACAATAAAAGAATTTCAAGACGGTATGTTAAATCGTCTTGAAAAAGGATATTTATTGCCTTCTCAGTTGGAAGTTGTTTATAATTATCAAGAACTAATAACTAGGTTGCATAAAAAGAAATTCATATTAATAAGTACCTTAACACAAAATATTAAAGAAATAAAAACAAAATCACAATTCAATATAACTACAAAATCGATTAAACCATATAATAGTAGCTTTGAAATGCTTATAAAAGACTTAAAGTACTGGCAGGATAAAAAATATAAAACTTTACTATTAGCTGGTTCTAGAACTCGCGCTGAAAGATTGGCTAAAGATTTATTTGAACGTGATTTAAATGCCTATTATTCAGTAGATTTTAGCAAAGAAGTAAAAGAAGGGGAAATTGTTGTTGGATATGGAAATCTACACAAAGGATTTGAATATCCGTTAATTCAGTATGCAGTAATTTCTGAAAGTGATGTTTTTGGTAAGAATAAGAAAAAGAAAAAAAAGAAAAAGCAATACGAAGGGAAAAAAATTCAAAGTTTTACTGATTTAAAGGTTGGAGATTATGTTGTTCATGAAAACTATGGACTTGGAATTTTCAAAGGTATAGAAAAAGTTGAAGTTGAATCTATTTCTAAAGATTATATAAAAATATCTTATCGAGATGGAGGTAATCTTTATATAGCTACCAATCAATTAGATTTGATTCAAAAATATATTGGAGCGGATGGAAGAAAACCAAAATTAAACAAACTAGGTAGTAGTGAATGGAAAAAAACTAAAACTAAGGTAAAAAAAGCTGTAAATGATCTTGCGAGAGAATTAGTTAAACTATATGCCGTTAGACAAGAAAAAAAAGGCTTTGTTTATTCAAAAGATACTGTTTGGCAAAAAGAATTTGAAGAAATGTTTCCTTTTGAAGAAACGGAGGATCAATTAAATGCAATAGAAGAAATTAAGGAAGACATGGAAAGCGGAAAAATAATGGATCGATTATTATGTGGAGATGTGGGTTACGGAAAAACAGAAGTTGCCATTAGAGCCGCATTTAAAGCAATTCAAGACGGAAAACAAGTTGCATATTTAGTTCCAACAACTATTTTAGCACAACAACATTATAATAATTTTGTGCAAAGAATGAAGGATTTTCCTGTAAAAGTAGAAATGCTTTCTAGGTTTAGAAGCAGTAAAGAACAAAAAAGAACTATAGATGACCTACGAAAAGGATTTGTTGATATTGTAATAGGAACACATAGAATACTATCAAAGGACCTTAAATTTAATAATTTGGGTTTGCTTATAGTAGATGAGGAACAAAGGTTTGGAGTTAGTCATAAAGAGAGAATTAAACACTTAAAGGAAAATATTGATGTTCTTACTTTGACAGCGACTCCCATACCAAGAACACTACATATGAGTTTGATTGGGATAAGAGATATGAGTGTCCTTGAAGAGCCGCCAGAAGAAAGATTGCCCATTCAGACTTATGTACTAGAATATAATGAAGAAATGATAAGAGAAGCAATACGCCGAGAACTAGGCAGAGATGGTCAAGTATACTACGTCTACAATAGAGTTAGAAATATTGAAGAAATAACTAGCAAGATTAAAAAATTAGTACCAGATGCTAATATTGT
>JBKGYG010000065.1:0-8801 GCA_046546235.1 Eubacteriales bacterium
AATTTTATTTATGAAACTACAATTTTGAATCCAAAAAGTATAATATTAAAAGTAGAAAGGATTAATATTTATTTATTTTAAATCAAATTTAAATCGAAAATATCCAAAAACAGAAGTTACTATTGGACTTAATATACATAAAAAAGCAAAAGGTGCATAATGTAAAGGGTTTACTGATAAGACAGAGGCTACAAAAACACCACTACTATTCCAAGGTATAAGAGGAGCTGTTAGATTAAAAAAACCAATAACTAAAGGGATATGAGGCCCTGCATTATATACAAATACAGAAAGTATTAATGCTATTACTACAATTATTATTGGTATTAATGATAATAAAAAAAAGCGTGAATCTGATTCACGAATCAAAAAATCACCTCAATCAATTAAAGTTAATTATTAAAGGGTTAAATTAAAAAACTTATAAGTATGTATATATTTTAATAATTAAGTTTTGTATAAAGATACTTTATCATATAATAACTATTATTGTCAAAAACTGTAATTATTAGTATTCTCAGAGGTTAAAGATCTTAGATAAGATTAGGGATTATTCTATGAATAAATCAGGTTAAATGATAAAATTGATATATATATTTTTCAAGTTCTTTATAAGAGGGAGGATATGTTTAACCTATGAAATATATATTAAATGAATCAAGACAAATTTACATTTCGAAAATCAATGCTGTGCAAGATTATATAGAAAAGCATTTAGATCTAGACTTACATATAGAGCAGCTTGCCCAAATAGCATCTTTTTCTGTTTTTCATTTTCAAAGAATTTATCATCAGATAACCGGTGAAAATCTTTATGCCTTTATTAAAAGATTACGATTAGAAAAAGCCGCTTTTCTTTTATTAAGTAATAAAAGTCTTTCTATTTCTGATATTGCCATCTCTGTTGGATTTTCAAATCAATCTTCATTTGCAAAAGCATTTAAAAAAAGATATGAAATAAATGCAAGCCAATTGAGATGTTTAGAAGATCTTGAATTAAATAACATTAAAGAAAATGAAAATAGCATTAATGGAAAAGTGTTTTATGAAAATGAACGTTATAATATACCTATGGAATTAACATTTAAATCAATGGAACCGACGAAGGTAATTTACACTAGGTATGTTGGCTTTTATAAAGGAAATAGTGATCTCTTTATGAAGCTGTTTTCGAAACTTTATAACTATGTTAATATGAAAAATCTTATACGAAATGACTCTAAGTGGTTTGTTGCATATCATGATTTTGGTGACTTGACAGCAGATAATAAACTTAGGCTTAGTGTTTGTATGTCTATTGATGAGAATGTTGAAGAAATTGGAGAATTTGGGCATATGTCTCTAGAAGGTGGGAGATATGCTGTAGGTAGGTTTTTACTTAAGCCAGATGAGTATCAAGGCGCTTGGAACTATATGTTTTCAAAATGGTTACCAGAGAGTGGTTATGTACCTGATGATAGGATATGTTTTGAACATTATCCAGTAGAAGACTGTATAGAGAATAAAGAGGGGAGGATTGTTGAGATTTTTATTCCTATATCTCCTCTTAAATGAAAGGGAAGGATTAAAATTGAAGAAATTTGAATTAAACTCTATTGGAAATTATGAAGTAATTAAGATTAAGACTCAAGACCGATTTAGCATTAGCATACTAATTAATAAAGAGTTTAGAAATGCATTGATAGGTTTAGATCGTTTCAGCCATTGTCTTATTTTTACAAAAGGAGAAGAACGTTTATTTTCTTGTGGAGCAGAAATAAAAGAAATAAATTCAAAAAGTGGGAAAATAATAATTGAAGTTAGAAAGTTAGAGGGACAACTTGTAGATATTAAACCATATTTTCCTTGTGAAGAGAGTATTAAAGATATTGTAGAAGAAAATAAATTTGGAATTATTCCATTTAAGAAGAACCAAATAGGTGAGTATTTATTTGTTAACAATAAAGGATTAATTCAAATCCAAGAAACAAAAGAACTTACCGGAAATGAGATAAAAACATCCCTTGAAAAAATTAAGATAGGAGATTATATCCGTGTAATATGGTGGTTTGATAGATTTGATGATAAGAAATACCGTAAGGTCTGTATGTGTAATCCTCCTTATGAAAATGCACCGAAAACAGGAGTTTTTGCAACTAGATCCCCAGTCAGACCTAATCCTTTGGCATCAACTGTTGTGAAGGTCCAAGATGTAGATCCATATAACTTTAATATAACCATATCTGGTTTTGATGGGTTTGAGCATTCACGTATTTTGCAAATTATGCCTTACCAAGAAGTTGAGATATTTGAGGAAGCAAAAGTACCAAAATATCTGGAACATTGGACCAGATATAAAGTTTTTCACGAAGTAAAAGAAAACATAATACCTACTACTATAGAAGTTGATAGGGATACTAATGAAGAAGAGATATTTATAAATGAACTAGAAGATGACTTTGATTATGATAGTATAAACCATGATGAAATTATAGTAGAACATGCAACAATCCATAATTTGAAAGATGTTTCTGTAAGTATTCCAAAAGAAAAAATAACTGTGATTACAGGGGTTAGTGGTAGTGGTAAATCAAGTCTTGCTTTTGATACAATATATAATGAAAGTCAAAGACAGTTTATTGACTTGGTTTCATCTAATTCAATTATCGGAAGTGATTTAGATGATAATAAAGTGGGCAAAATAACTGGTTTGCAGCCATCTATAGCAATCAGGCAGAAAAACCTAGGGTTGAATCCAAGATCAACAGTAGCTTCTATAACAAGGTCAGGAGATCTTTTGAGATTGCTTTTTGCTACAATAGGTGAGCGTATATGTCCTTATTGCAATATTTCTGTACAAGAAAATAACGTATGCAGTAGTTGCGGTAACATATTCTTCGATGTTGTTCCAGCGGTTTTTAATTATAATCATCCAGATTATATGTGCCCGGTATGCAAGGGTTTAGGAGAGGAAATGAAGGTTGATGTAGATTTGATTGTGAGTAATCCTGATGTTTCTATATTAGATGGTGCATCTGTATGGTGGGGAAATCTACGAAAGCATAGGGAAAAGCCAAATGCTAACTGGATGAAGGGTGAGGTTCTCGCACTAGCAGAAGATATGAACGAGAACTTAGAAGTGCCCTTTAAGGATCTATCAGAAGAATTTAAGGATCAAGTTTTCTTTGGTTCAGAGGGAAGAGAAGTGAGTTTGAATTATGAGAATTCTAATGGGAGAAAAGGTACAATCACAAGACCAGTAGAAGGAGTTGTTAATACATTATATCGACTTCTAAGGGAAAATAATACGAAATCTAGTGCTCATCTCGAGAGATTTATTGTAAAGAAAAAATGTAGTAGATGTCAGGGGGAACGGCTATTAGAAGAAGGTCGGTCTGTTAGAATAGGAAATTCAAGATATCCGGAAGTTACTAAAATGAATATAAAAAGGGTTAGAAATTGGTGTCACAGTACATATAATAAATTATCAGTTATTCAAAAAGAGAAAACTAAAGAAATATTTGTAAAATTACTTCCGAGGTTAAAAAAAGTTGAACAAGTGGGATTAGGTTATTTGTCTCTTGATAGGAGTATTCCTTCCTTGTCTGGTGGAGAGGCTCAAAGATTGAAGATTGCCACCCAATTTGGTTCAGGACTTAGTAATATTTTATATATATTGGATGAACCATCAAAGGGATTACATCCAAAAGACTTTCAATTTTTGATTAAAACCATTAAGGACTTAAAGAAATTAAATAATACAGTTATTATGGTTGAGCACAAAAAAGAATTTATTGATATGGCTGACTTTTTAGTGGAAATTGGACCTGGGGCTGGTCTGTATGGTGGAAAATTGTTGCGTTCTGAGGAAGTAGAAAGTAAAATAAAAAACCATATAGATAGATTTAATTTTCAAGTAACAAATAAGGTGATTCAAGATAGCAAAAAGTTATCAATTAAAAGTGTAAAAACCAATAATCTTAAAAACATTGATATTACAATTCCTCTTTCAAAATTCATATGTGTAATAGGAGTCAGTGGTTCAGGAAAGAGTAGTCTTATATCCAAGACATTATATCCAGCAGTTTTAAAAGAGCTAGGTAAAAAATTTGATACACTAGGAAATTTTGAAAAAATTAGTGGTATAAAAAATATAAGGTATATATATTATGTGAATCAGAGGGAAATCGGTAGAACTCCAAGATCAAATCCAGGAACATATACAGGAGTGTTTGATTTCATTAGAGATCTTTATTCAAAACTAGATGAAGCTAAAAAGAAAAAGATGACAAAGGAACACTTTAGTTTTAACAGTGTTAAGGGACAATGTGAGGAATGTAAAGGAGCAGGTCAAATAACTATTCCTATGCATTTTATGACAGATATATATACCACTTGTCCAAAATGTAACGGAAAAAGATATCAGGATAAGGTATTAGAAGTTAAGTATAAGGGATATTCCATTGCTGATCTGTTAGAACTTGAGATAAGAGAATTAAAAGAATTACTTAGGGAAGAAAGGAAAATATTTAAAATGCTTAAAATGCTTGATAAAGTAGGTCTTTCATATATAAAATTAGGTCAAAGTGCAACAACTTTATCAGGAGGAGAAGCACAGAGAATTAAATTAGCAAAAGAATTGTGGAAGGAGAAAACAAAAGATGTACTTTATATACTTGATGAACCTACAACTGGATTACATGATAAAGATGTAAAGAAGCTTGTTTATATTTTGAAAGAGCTTACAAATAATGGAGCAACGGTAATTGTAATAGAGCATAATCCTTTACTTATACAAAATAGCGATTGGATAATAGAGGTGGGACCGCAAGGTGGAGAAATGGGAGGTTATGTGGTAAAAGAAGGTTGGTTGAAAAATTATTAAACTAGATGAGAGTGAAAAAGTGATATGGTAAATTTTACTTGCCTTACTCCTGAAGGAACGGTCTGCGTAAAATCCACCATATCACTTTTTCATTATATTGGGTGATATTAGGGGAAAAAGTCTAAGAAGAAGTAGAAAAAGAGATATAATAAATTTTACTTGCCTTATCACTAAAATAATAGTCTGATTAAAATATATTACATCTATTTTTTTGTAATATTTGGTTGACAAAACAATTTATTTTATTTAAAATACTTCTTTATAATAATTTCTTATATAACTATAACTACAAAGGGGGATGTGTATTGAAAATGGTAAATGCTGATTTAATAAAAGTTCAAAGTTTAGTTGGTGAAATTACTGAAAGTGACTTAAGATATGTTGACTATTATGTATCAAGTGACATTGGGATATTTATTCCCAGTGTTGGGTTTTGCCAGTATGCTATTACATATCAACATATTCATCCTTCTTATTCATTTATACTTTTCCCATTTAAAGAACAAAGTATGGTAAATATAGAAATGGAAGTTCCACAAAATAAGTATTTATCCGTAGCAATAGGACCAGATATACCTCATGAAGAAAAGTCTGAAAATGGATTTAGTAGATATATGGCAATATTTATTAAGAAAAGTCATTTTGATGAAATCTATAAAAGATATGCTTCTAAAGCACCTAAGAAGTACAATTGGAAACAGTTTTTGGTTAACAAATCCATAATGCTTTATCTCAAAAGATTTATGTCAGAGTATGAAAATAAATTAATAGGCTATGAAGAGGTGTTAGATAGTCTGTCTAAGATTATAGTTCATCAAATTATAAGAGACATTTTACATCTAGAGAAAGAAGATCTCAATTATATTGAAAGTAATGATATAGAAAATATAATAGAGTATATTCATCAGAATTATGGTGAAAAACTTGTGATTGGAGAATTATCGACTTTAATAAATATGTCAGAATCACATTTTATAAGAAAGTTTAAGAAGGAAATGGATGTTACACCTATGGAGTACATAATTAATTTACGGATAGAAAAAGCAAAGAAGCTATTAAGAAGTGGAACTAAAAATATAACAGAGATAGCATTACAGTGTGGCTTTAATAGTGCTTCTCATTTTTCAGCTTCATTTCAAAAGCAAATGGGAAGAACGCCAACAGAATATCAAAGTGATTATTAAAAATAAAATAAGACCTTTCAATCAGATGAGCAATATTTTATAAAAGTTAAACAGTATTATGAAAGTGTTTTTCATCTTTCTTTTATATAATAACAAAATATATTTAATTATTATAAGATTGAAAGGAGAATTTATATGACTAAACAAGAAGCTTATAACTTAATGAATAGTAATCCAGTATTACAATTAGCTACTGTTGAAGGTGATCAACCTAGGGTGAGAGGAATGTTACTTTACAAAGCAGATGAAGAGGGTATTTTATTTCACTCAGGGACTATGAAAGATGTATACAAACAAATAGTTGAAAATCCTAAAGTTGAGGTATCATTTATTGACCAAAAGACAAATACACAATTAAGAGTTAGTGGAGAATTAGAAATAGTTGATGATAATAACTTAAAAGAAGAAATCGCTAATCATCCTACACGCGCTTTCTTAAAACCATGGATTGAGAGCGGTGAACTAGAGGATTTTTATAATGTTTTTGTTGTATTTAGACTTAAAAATGGAGTTGCTACAACTTGGACATTTGCAGATAATTTTGTGTATCCAAAGGAAAAGATAAATTTGTAAGAGTTAAGTTAGAAATTAAATAATGTGTATAAAAGATTTAGACTGTGGAAAATAATTGTCTTCATTCTAGTTCGTTTAATGGTAGTATTTAGTTGAAGTAATCAAGTATATAAATATAGTTTTTTTCTCATAATATTATTGTCCTAAATAAAATTATTAAGGAGGCAATATTATGAAGAACAAAAAAAATAGAAACAAAAACAACAACAATAACAACAATAATAACAACAACAACCGTGTTGAATTTGAGAACAATGACTTAGCACCTGAAATTAGAAATAACAGAAACAGAAATAATAACAACAGAAACAATAACAACAATAATTGTTAGTATTTTGGAAAAACTTGTTGATATCATTCAACAAGTTTTTTCTTTGCATACAAATTAGGAGTATTTTAGTATATGCAAATTGTAATTATATATACGTCATGGTATAATTAATAATGCTTATTAAGTGACAAATATTTTTCTTAATATTACAATTTGACTTTGACTTATACTAAAAGGTGACTTCAATGAATATGCTTGCGAATTTAATAACTAATTTTGTTTTTTGGTATCCACTTATTATGAGTACCACTTGGATTATTGGGGGTATTTTATTTTATTGTAGAAGAGAAAGAAAACCAGCAATTCCGTTAAAGGAAACACCAATGGTTTCAATTTTGGTACCTTGCTATAATGAGTCTGATACTATTAGATATACTATTGAACAATTACATAAATTAAATTATCCGGATTATGAAATTATTGCAATAAACGATGGCAGTAAAGATGATACATCGGAAATCTTATATAAATTGGCAAGTGAATTTGATAAATTGCGAATTATAGATTTGAAACAAAATGCTGGAAAAGCAAATGCTTTGTATCTTGGATTAATAGCTTCAAAAGGTGAGTTTTTAATGGGGATAGATGCAGATGCATATCTTGACCCAAATGCATTAAACTATTTGATTCCTCATTTTATAACTCCTAAGAACGGTGAAAGAGTTGGGGCGGTTACAGGGAATCCAAGAGTACGTAATAGGAGTTCTTTATTATCACGCATACAATTATGTGAATTTTCAAGTATTATAAGCATGATTAAAAGATCTCAAAGATTGCTGGGTAAAGTTATGACAGTATCCGGCGTTGTTGTAGCATTTAGAAAAAAAGCTCTTATTGATTGTGGGCTTTGGGATAGAGATATAATTACAGAAGATATAGGCGTTACATGGAAGCTTCAAAAAAGGTTTTGGGACATAAGGTATGAACCAAGGGCAGTTTGCTGGATGCTAGTTCCTGAGACCCTTATTGGATTGTGGAAGCAAAGAGTAAGATGGGCTCAAGGAGGAATGGAGGTTCTTATTAGGCATAAGAATATTTTTAAAGATTTGAGATATAGAAGGTTAGCTCCTATTTATATAGAAGAGTTGCTTTCAATTGTTTGGGCAATTGGCTGGATAACGTTATTAATATATTCTATTTATGATATGATTACAGGAGGCCCTACTATATTTAGATTGTTTAGATCAGGAGCTTATTTATCTGTATTGTGCTTGATACAATTTTTTGTTGCTATGGTTATTGATAGACGTTATGATGAACAATTATTAAAGTATTATCTCTGGGCAATTTGGTATCCAACATTTTATTGGTATTTTAATGCATTTGTAATTATTAGAGCTTTACCAAGAGCCATTACTTTTAGAAAAAGACAGAAAAAATTTGCAACGTGGAATAGTCCAGATAGGGGGATATCTGCTTGAATATAGTAGACGGATTTCAAAAGAAGAGGAAAAGATTTATAGAAATCATTATAACTATTTTTGCTTGGTTTGTTATGTTAGGTTTTTTCTTCCAAATCTTTTTTTCAGTTATAATATGGGTTTTTAATCTTTCTGAATTTTATACGAGGTTATTTAAAATAGAGGATGTAGGATATACAGTTAGGGTTTTTATTATTACAGTTGGAATAGCTGTCATCAATCTTTTAATAATGTATTGGTGGGGGGAATATAATTATAGAAAATTTGGCTCTTTAAATAGAAGAAAGTTTCCGAAGGAGACTACTCCTAATGAGATAGCAGAAACTCTTGATTTGCCAATAGAGACTGTTATACATATGCAAAATAATAAAATTATAGTCCTAGATAAAACAATTGTATAAAGGTAATTAAGTTGGAATTTTTGATGA
>JBKGYG010000066.1:0-8469 GCA_046546235.1 Eubacteriales bacterium
TTAAATTGACTATAAATTACTAAGGTGGTGGGACAAATCGCGTTGCGAACGTGGCGAAGCCACTTTTGTCCTTTATTAGGAAAGTGCTACTTTTGAGATCATCGGGACTTAGGACATGTTTCCACTAGTCGAGAATCTAAAACTTAAGAGGGTAACTACATTTTTTCTATAATGTTTTTGTTATTGGATAATAAGTGTGTACTATAATATAAAGTAAAAGAATATTTTATTATTGTTTTATAAAACATAATAAAAGAGTAAAAAGTATATATAAACCACTTCAACTACTAAAATAAGAATGTTGTGGTAATATGATTAAAAGAGGTTAAATAATGGTTAAAATTGATAAATTAGATAATGGAGTAAAAATAGTAATGGAACAATTACCTTCTGTTAGATCTGTTGCTATTGGCATATGGGTGAAATCAGGTTCAATATATGAAGATGAATATAATAATGGCATTTCACATTTTATAGAACATATGTTATTCAAAGGGACAGAAAAACGCGCAGCAAAACAAATAGCTGAAGATATGTCTGCTATTGGTGGGCATATTAATGCCTTTACAGGAAAAGAATACACATGTTTTTATGCTCAAACTTTAGATGAACATATTGAAATAGGTATAGATATATTATCAGATATGTTACAGAACTCATTATTTTCGAATGAGGATATTAAAAAGGAAAAAACAGTTGTTCTTGAAGAAATTGATATGGTTGAAGATTCACCTGAAGAAGTGGCATTAGATTCTTTCCATCAAAATGTTTGGAAAGGGCATTCACTAGGTTTTAGTATTCTTGGAGGGAAAGATAATATTAAAAATCTTACAAGAGAAGATCTTATTAATTATTATAAAAAGTATTATACAACAGATAATATAGTTATTTCAGTTGCGGGACATTTTGAATTTAATTATATAAAAGAGCTCTTAAACACATATTTTCGTGATATTAACACTAAATCTTCAAAAGGAAGTATAGAAGACCCTAAATATCATAGAAGTTTTTTATATAGGAACAAAGATATAGAACAAGTACATCTATGTTTAGGTTTTGAAGGTATACATTATTATTCAGATAAATTATATACATTAGCAATACTTAATACTATCTTGGGTGGAAGTATGAGTTCAAGGTTGTTTCAAGGAATAAGAGAAGAAAAAGGATTAGCTTATTCTATATATTCATTTACAAGCACTTATCAAGAGGCAGGATTGTTGAATATTTATGCAGCTACAAATCCAAACTCTATAAATGAAGTGCTAGAACAAGTAAAAGATGAAGTAAGTTGGCTAAAACAAAATGGCATAACTCAAGATGAGCTGGATAAAACTAAGGAACAACTAAAAAGCAATTATATAATAGGTTTAGAAAGTACTAATAGTAGAATGAGTAGTAATGGTAAGTCTATTATCTTATTAAATCGAATAAAAACTCAAGATGAAATTATAGATAAATTAAATACTGTGACTTTAGAAGATTTTAATGAATTAACAAGAGATATTTTTCAAATGAATGAATTAAGTCTTACTTTTGTAGGCAGAACAAAAAATATTGATATTGAGAAGGTGAAAGATGTATGGGCAGAGTAAAAGTTTATATTGAACAATTAGATGATGCTAAAGATTTACCGTTGCCAAAATATATGAGTTCTGGAGCGGCAGGAATGGATTTATATGCTCATGTAATTACTGACACAGTAATTAAAAATGGTGAAATTAAATTAATATCAACAGGAATTAAGATAGCATTACCAGAAGGTTATGAAGCACAAATCAGACCAAGGAGTGGCTTAGCATTAAAACATGGTATAAGCCTTGTTAATACACCAGGAACTATTGATTCAGATTATAGAGGAGAAGTTAAAGTTATAGTTATTAATTTTGGTGGAGATGATTTTAACATACAACGTGGTGAGAGAATTGCTCAGATGGTTATTAATAAAATAGAACAAATTGACTGGAAAGTTACTGATGCATTAGAAGAAACAGAACGAGGGGCAGGTGGATTTGGGCATACAGGTGTGTAATGAGCTTAAAATCCACATGCTATTATTTATATATTCATCTACTTAAAATTTCTTCTTGAACAACTCTTGAATTTGCAAAAGCTTGTCTATTATGATTAATCCTCCGGATTAATCTTTTTTAATAATTCTAAGTTTAATATGAATAATCTTATATTCTGCCATATTCCTGTATTTTGTGAAGTTTTATCTAAACTTACTATTAACGAAAATATTCAATTATTTATTGAAATATATAAGGATTTACTATTTATTATAAGGATAATAAGTATGGTTATGGATATATTTATTAATTAATCTTATAAATAAATTTGACAAAAAGGGAATCTTCTTATAAAATTATGATTGGCAGTTTTTAGTTAGCTATATAACTTTAGGAGGAGAATATAAATGTCCAAGTTGATTGTAAAAGACTTAGATAAAATTTTTGGTCCAGAACCAAAAAAAATAGTTCCTATGATAAAAAAAGGGATGTCAAAGTCAGATATCCTTAAAAAAACCGGACATACTGTTGGTGTTTATAATGCTAATTTCGAAGTTAAAGATGGTGAATTTTTTGTCATAATGGGATTATCGGGTAGCGGAAAATCTACATTAGTTCGATGTTTAAATCGTTTAATAGAACCATCTTCTGGTAAGATAATGTTAGAAGGTGAGGATGTAGTTTCTTGTAATAAAGAGAAACTTTTAGAGGTTAGAAGAAAAAAAGTATCAATGGTTTTTCAAAGATTTGGCTTATTACCACATAGAACAATTATTCAAAATGTGGAATATGGATTAGAAGTTCAAGGTGTAGAACCAAAAGAAAGGGAGAAAAAAGCAAAAGATGCTATAAATTTAGTTGGATTAAATGGGTATGAAGATTCTTATCCTGATCAACTAAGTGGAGGTATGCAACAAAGAGTTGGATTAGCTAGGGCTCTTGCAAATGACCCTGAGATTCTACTTATGGATGAAGCTTTTAGTGCTCTAGATCCGTTGATAAGAAAAGAAATGCAAGATGAATTATTAGATCTACAAGATCGTATGCATAAAACTATAATATTTATCACTCATGATTTAGATGAAGCTTTAAAGTTAGGTGATAGAATAGCCATTATGAAAGATGGTTCTATCGTACAAATTGGTACGCCTGAAGAAATTTTAACAAATCCAGCCAATGCATATGTTTCTGATTTTGTTCAAGATGTAAATCGAGCAAAGGTTATTACAGCAAGTTCTGTTATGAGAAAACCAGATTCTGTTATTGTAGAAAAAGATGGTCCACGTGTTGCTGCTCACAAATTAAAAGAACATGGTCATTCTAGTATTTTTGTAACAGATGCACATAAGAGACTTAAGGGTATAGTTAAGGTAGAAGACGCAATGGAGCTTGTACATGAAGGAACAAAAGAATTAGATAATATTATTATAGAGGATATTCAAACTACTTCTCCAGATACATATTTAGAAGATTTATTTCCAATGTCTGCAAATATGAAATATCCGATTGCAGTTATTGATGAGAACAAGAAATTGTTAGGTATAGTTATTCGTTCAGACATTATTACTGGAATGGTAAGAGAGGGGGATGAAATTGTTTAAAATACAAGTAGGACCGACAGTTGAAAACTTCTTAGATTGGTTACAAAGTAATTTTCAGCCCCTTTTTGGGTTTGTTAAATCAGTAATTGAGTTTATTATGGATAATCTAGAATGGCTTTTTCTTTTATTGCCTTCTATTATATTAATTATACTAATATCAGCTTTATCATGGAAATTAGCTGGCAAGAAAGTAGCTATATTTACATTTATAGGTTTTGTTTTTATAGATGCAATGGGATTATGGGAACAAACAATGATTACTGTTTCTATGGTGTTGACATCAGCGATTATAGCATTAATTATAGGGGTGCCAGTTGGCATATGGGCATCTAAAAATAATTCTGTAGATCGTGTTGTTAGACCTATTTTAGATTTTATGCAGACTATGCCAGCTTATGTATATATGATACCAGCAGTTCAGTTTTTTGATATAGGCAAGGTTCCAGGAGTAATTGCAACGATTATATTTGCTATGCCTCCAGCAGTACGCTTAACTAATTTAGGAATTAGACAAGTTCCTAAAGATGTTGTAGAAGCTGCTAGAGCTTTTGGTTCGACGGGCAAACAATTATTAATGAAAGTTCAACTACCTTTAGCAACAAAAACTATTTTAGCTGGTGTTAATCAGACTATTATGTTATCACTATCAATGGTTGTTTTATCAGCTATGATAGGTGCAAAAGGCTTAGGGTTTGAAGTTTATAATGGTATTACTCAATTAAAGATTGGTCAAGGTTTTGAAAGTGGTGTTGCAGTTGTTATCCTAGCCATGGTGCTTGATAGAATTACTCAAGCATTGGCTAAAAATGACTGATTATATATAAAAAAATGAGGAGGATTAAGATGAAGAAAGTATTAAGTTTAATTATTGTAGTAATGTTATTAGTTACTGTATTTACAGGATGTGGAAAAGACGATGAAAAAGGAACTGTAAAATTAGGTTATGTGAACTGGGCTGAAGGGGTAGCTATGACCCATTTAGCACAAGTGATATTAGAAGATAAAATGGGATATGAAGTTGATTTAACTATGGCAGATGCAGCTCCTATTTTTACATCTGTTGCAAGTGGAAATTACGATGCTTTTCTAGACGCTTGGTTACCTGTAACACATGAAGATTATATGGAAGATTATGGTGATGATATTGTTGATTTAGGTTATAATTATGAAGGAGCTAGAATTGGTGTTGTGGTTCCAGAATATGTAGATATTAATACAATTGAGGAAATGAATGATGCAAAAGATCAATTCGAAGAAGAAATTGTAGGTATTGATGCAGGTGCTGGTATTATGAAGGCAACAAATACTGCAATAGATGAATATGATTTAGAGTTTGAATTATTAACATCTAGTGGACCAATGATGGCTGCAGCACTTGAAAAAGCAATTGAAAATGGAGATTGGATAGCTGTTACTGGTTGGAAACCACACTGGAAATTTGCAAGATGGGAGCTTAAATTCTTAGAGGATTCTAAAGGTGTTTATGGAGCTATAGAAAATATCCATACAATAGCAAGAAAAGATATCGAAGAAGATATGCCAGAAGTAGCAGACTTTCTTAAGAACTTCAAATTAGATGACCAACAATTAGGTGATTTAATGGGAAGAATTTCTGATGGTGAAACTGGCCAAGAAGAAGATTTGGCTAGAGAATGGATGGAAGATAACGAAGATTTAGTTGATAGTTGGTTAGATTAATATAGTTTTAAAAAATTAAATGTCAAAGATTGAAAAAAGTAGGTTAGCGCCTACTTTTTTACTTTATAGGCAAGAGAACTTTTCTATAAAGTAAGAAATAGCTACTAGGAACATTCAATAGCCCAACTCTTACAAACAAATATCTAGAGAGTTAAAGTTATACTAGCATATCTAAAAGGTACAACATAATTCATAATTTCTAATGAACCATCGTGTAACAAAACGTACGAGTCCAGTGTAAAAGTCTTATTTTTATTATCATGAATGAATATGGTGTATATACTTCAATAATACTAATTTAATCACATAATAATTTGTTTTATCATATCTTATAACAAAAGATAAACACTGGTGTTTATATGGATAGAAATAAAATTATTATAATTGGTGGAGACTTAAGATTTGTTTATCTTGCTAATTTATTAGCAAAAGAAAACAAAAGTGTTTCTGTTTGGGGTATAAACCATGAATTGTTATCATCAGATATAAAAAAGATTGATAATATTAATGGTGAATTAGAACATTCAATCATAATTCTTCCGATTCCCGTATCAAAAGATAAAAAAAATATATTTACTCCTTTTTACGATAAAACAGTATCTATTAATGAAGTAATTAACAAAATAAATCTGAACAACATCATAATAGGTGGAGTTATTAATGATAAAGTTAAAACTAAATTAGAACAATTTAATAACCATATTTATGATCTGGCTAACGATGATGAGTTTGCGCTATATAATGCTATTCCTACAGGCGAAGGAGTGGTTGATATTCTTATGCACAAATCAGATATTACTATTTATGGAAGTAAAAACTTAATCCTAGGATTTGGCAAATGTGGAATTATTCAAGCAAAAATATTAAAAAGTTTAGGGGCGCAAGTTGGAGTTGTAGCTAGAAATCCTTCCCAATTAGCTTTGGCTAGAGTCAATGGTTATTATACTTGTAATTTTGATGAAATAGAAAATGCTATAAAAGATTATGATTTTATAATTAATACTATCCCAGCCAAAAGAATAACTGAGGATATGCTAATAAAGATAAATAAGCCAATTATAGTAATTGACATCGCTAATCAGTTAGAAGATAAAGTAATTAATAATAATATAATAATTATAAATGCTAGAGGGATACCAGGAAAGTACTCTCCAAAATCAGCATCTGAAATAATATATAAAATACTTGTAGAAAAAAATTTGTTAAATTATGAGTTGAATTCTTATAGTGATTAAATGTATTTATTCTAGGGGAGGGAAAATTAGATGAAATCATTAGAAAATATAAAAATTGGATTTGTTTTTACTGGTTCTTTTTGCACCATTCCAAAGGTTTTTGAACAAATTGAAAAACTAATAGATATGGGTGCAGAAATATTTCCTATAATGTCTGAAAATGCAAGTACAATTGATACTAGATTTGGAACAGCAAAAGAGAATAAGAAAAGAATAATAGAGATAACAGGAAATGAAATATCAACATTAATAAATGAAACTGAGTTAATTGGACCGCATAAATTATATGATATATTAGTAGTTGCACCTTGTACAGGTAATACAGTAGCAAAACTTGCCAATGCTATTTCTGATACAGCAGCTTTAATGGCGATTAAAGCTACTATAAGAAATGATTTGCCAGTTGTTTTAGGAATTGCATCAAATGATATGCTAGGTTTAAATTTAAAAAATCTAGGCGTATTAATGAATACGAAAGGATTATATTTTGTTCCATTTGGTCAGGATAATTCTAACACTAAACCTCGTTCTTTAGTAGCCAAATTTGAAAAACTGCCAGATACTATTATATTAGCATTAAATGAAAAACAAATTCAGCCAGTATTACAATAATAATTATTTATTATAAAATGTATAAAAATATTGATGTCTCCACATAATACTAAAAAAAGGTGGCATCATATGACTCAAAATAATAAAGATAAAATCCAAAATGAACAAATAAAAGAGTTTGGTCAAACAACCTTAAATGGTCAAAGAGAAAACAAGATTCATTTATTAAATATAATTGGTCAAATAGAAGGGCATGTATCTTTACCCCAACAAAATAAAACAACTAAATATGAACATGTATTACCACAATTAGCAGCTATACAAGATAATAATGATATTGAAGGTTTGTTGATTTTATTAAATACTGTTGGTGGAGATGTTGAAGCAGGATTAGCAATAAGTGAAATGATTGCTTCTATGAGTAAACCAACTGTTTCGTTAGTTTTAGGAGGAAGTCATTCGATTGGTGTTCCATTAGCTGTAGCAGCAGATTATTCATTTATTGTTCCTTCAGCTACTATGATTATACATCCCGTAAGAATGAGTGGTACAGTTATTGGGGTATCTCAAACGTTCGAATATTTTGAGAAAATGCAAGAAAGAATACTTGAATTTACTACAAGTCATTCAGTTGTTTCGAAAGAACGTCTTAAATTTTTGATGTTAGATACTGGACAATTAGCAAAAGATGTAGGCTCTATTTTAGTTGGAAAAGATGCAGTTGATGAAGGTGTTATAAATGAACTTGGTGGTATAGATGATGCTATTAGAAAACTGTATCAAATGATTGATATAAATAAAAAATCTATAAATAATACAGCAACAAATACAGTAGATCCAAATAATGTAAATACTAATACATCAGGGGTTGGTAATACACAACAAAATATTAATCCAAATCCTAATAATCCATTAAATCAGTAAGGAGAAAGGATGATGATATGTTATATACGGTAATGCCAACAGAGATTATTTTTCAAAATCAAGAAAAATCAAAAGATGAACAACAATACGATTATGAAGAAGTTTCGTTAAAGAACTGTACACTTCAACTCCATAGAGGTAATAATGGATATACAGTAAAGAGAATTATATCAACTGATCCAAATGCTTATTTAGATGAAACATTGGAGCCTGGAACAATTCTTAGTGAATTAAAATTAAGTCAATTAAAAGAAACTAAATAAAATAAAATAATGTGAGTAGCATAAAGTTAGTTGTTAATTAGAACTAATATTTATAGCTGCTTTTTTATGTTAATAAGACAAGGGGGACGCTTAAGTTGTCTGATTATAAATCAATGGTATCCTACGCGTGGGAGGCAGCAGGCTGGCAAGACAACAATCTTCATATGAAGCAATTGAAAGATAA
>JBKGYG010000067.1:0-8440 GCA_046546235.1 Eubacteriales bacterium
TTTATCCTAAACTAGAGGTTGTGTCAACACGGTTGAACCGTCCCCTTGTGTGTTATGTTAGTTTTAAATATACAATCAAATAGCTATAAAATAGAGTAGGAGGCGGTGGATAACTGCCGTTCTCTTACATAACTATTGTCTTAGCAACTATATCGCCTAATCGAAGTTCGATTACTAGATAACACAAACTCTTTTTTACCAGAAGTTAAATTTATTCTGTAAATTCCCATATAAACCCCTCCATCTGCAGAGATGGAAGGGCTTTTTTCACAAACAAAACTACAATTCATTATTTTATCTTTTTAAAAAATCATCTTATAAACCAAAACCAGTAGTTTGAATTTTTCTCTGGATCTGTGTTGAAAAGTATTGTTTTTTCTGATCCATCCAAGTTCATTCTACCAATTTTGCTAATAAAGGAGTAGATTATCGTATCACCAACAATATCATAACTACCACATCTACATCTATTATCCCCTTCATAAATAATCTCTATTATACCAGAATTCATATTCATTCTTCTAATAAAAAAATTTTCAATTCCCTGATAATATATCCAATCACCTTTTGTAATAAAACTACTAGCACCTAATTCTCCTAGTACTTCTACATTTTTTTCATCATCAATTTTTGTTTTGCAAAAAACACTCATAGTCTCTGATCCACCATCGCGAAAAACCACATTAAAGTACAGGTTATCGTCAAGTATGAAATGAAGATTATAATAAGGTACAATGTCTTTGTAATAATCACCCATACCTTTATAATAATTACCATTTTTCACATAATCATCAAGAGCTTTATAAAACAAATCGCTACTAGCTAATATCATTCTACTACTTCCATCTACTTTTAATTTTACAAGTTCTCCTGTCTGATCATTTTCATATAATATGTAATCATTAATAATTGTAAAAATACTTGAGTTTTCATTATTTAGCTTTTCAATTACTTGCTCATCCTTACTTTTTCTATATATCTTACTTCCGTCTGAATCATCAGTATAATATACCCAATCATTATATTCAATCTCTTTATTTGAATCCTCTAGCTTATTTCTGCTAATAACATCGATATAATTATTTTTATCCCTTCTGTTAACATCTTCTGTTTTAATTTCACATATTAAATCATAATTTTCGTCATAAAATATATACGATTCATTATCAGAATTATATTTACAATCCCTAATAGTTTTATTTGTTAATTCTTTTACCTCTTCCTTATTTAGATTAATACTATAAAGATTAATATCCTTGTCACAAATATCTAGAAATACCATTTCATCATTGTGATAAGTTAAATAACGTATATCTTCACCACTGTATAAAGTTTTAGTATTATTATTTTTATCTATTAAATTTATTTTTGCTCCAGCTACAACAACCACTCCATTATATTCATCATCATATTGTGTTTTCTTATTATTTTCTTCGTCCTTTGTTGTAACATCTTCTTTTTCTTCATCTAATATTTTATCATTTTCTTTTTCTTCTATTGTTTTCTTATTTTTCTCTTCTTCTTTTTCTTCATCTTCTTCATTATTTGTTACTTTATTTTTTTCTTTAATATCATCATTACTTACAGTGTTTGTTTGAACATTTTTTGCTTCTCTTTGTTGTATATTATTAAGCATTAAATAAGTCAACACTGTAAATACTACTAATATAATAATACTTATATAAAAATACTTTTTCTTCATATAATTTTATTCCCCCCTAATTCTTTAACTATTTTTTGTTTATTTATATATAATAACACATTTTTTAATTTATTTATATTAATTTATTATTTTGTTTAATATTATTAATTATAATTATATGTTTTTAAAGTTTTTTATGCTTTATTCATCCGCGATATTGATAACAAGACTTTTTCACTGGTCCCGATCCGTTACTTTGTGTTGTTTTATATTAAATATTTATTCATTGTAACTCTTGGAGAATCACCCGAATACTCAACAAGTATAACTTCCTTCGATTCAGATGCATAATTTAACAATTCTGTAGTAAATCCTGATTTAGAAAATAGTATAAAGTAACTTTTTTGATAATTAATTTTTACATAATCTACTTTCTTTTTTAATTGCTGTAAAACTTTAATATTAGTTTTTTCATTTCGCCATTTACATTCACCAAACAAAAAATTCTTATTAATGTCAAAAGCAATGATGTCTATTTCTTTATCTTTATCCCACCATCTACCTACTTTTATAGGACGAATAGGAATTTTCTTCTCTTTTCCTAATCTTCTAACATAATCAATTGAAATCTTTTCAAAGGTATCAGAAACAAACATAGGTAATTGTTCTAAAATCACATCTTCATATATTATATCTTCATTACCTTCCATAAGTTCTGACATATATGGATATACAAAGGTATAATAGAATCTAAAATAACTATTATCAATCTTATATATTCCAGACCTCTTCTTAGCTTGTTCTTTTGTTTTAATTGTAGCTGGGAATTCTTTCTTTATAATTCCTAAATCCATTAAATTATTTATATAGTAAGGTAATTTTGTTTTTTCAATACCTGTTTTTTGATAAATATCATTAATCCTTGTATCCCCAAGAGCCACTGATTCAACAATTGCATTGTATTGATGAACTTCTCTTAACTCTTGTTTTAATAAAAACTCTACTTCATTAAATAATACAGAACCGTTTCTTAATATATTATTCTTTATATTATCTTCAAAAGTTAAAGAAGGGTTTATTAAACTTAAATAGTAAGGTACCCCACTGAAAATACTATAATAATTTACAATTTCTTTTTCCATAAAGCTCATGGAGGATCCACATATAATTAGCATTACATTCATTCTACTAAAATAATGATCCCAAACATTTTTAAGGATCGATGGAATGCTACTATTACCTTCTACCATATATGGAAATTCGTCTATTACAATAACTAACTTCTCATTGCTATCATGATGATCAGAAATATAACGAAATAACATCTCCCAATCTAAGAATTTATCACTATATATTTCTGATTTAAAATGATGTCTTACTATGTTTGTCATCTTCTGCAATTGGAGGTAATCTGTTATTTGAACAGCTGAATAAAACATATGAGGCTTATCTTTTACAAATTCTCTCATTAGTGCGGTTTTACCTACTCTTCTTCGTTCCTGCCAACAAACATACTTTCACCCTTTACAAATATTACTGATTTCTATTTATAAGATAGCATTTATAGTTATTATAGTTAAGACTATTATAGTTATGACTATAATAATAGCTTGTATGGTATTTTTATAAGCCTATATAGAAATCTAATATATTTATTGTTATCGTTGTATTCAATTCTTCAAATTAGCTCAATTTCACTTTTACTTAATAAGTCCAGGTTTAGTATCTTTATTAATATTGAATATCCTTAACAACCCATTCAGAATTTGTACATGCAAATCATTTTTTTACCTTTTACTTTAATATTTAATTCTGCTTCACCATATCCATCTATAATATTGACACTCCCCATTGGAAAGTTCCCATAACCTTTAATTTCTCCTGTTACATCTTGTATTTCACTTTGATTTTCAATATATACAATTGCTGTTTTATAGGAATTATCATTCCTAATAACTTGTGTAGCTCCAACAATTACAGATAAAACAAATAATACAAAAGCTAAAACACCAACAATAATAAATCGTTTAACTATGTTAACTCTATAACCTACTACTTGTGTATTTGCTAATTTATCTCCTAAACGCCTTTTTTCTTTATTACCAAACATAATAAAAATATTTCTATATATTAATTTATAAAATGGTGGTGTCTGTTGAAGATTCTTATACTGTCTAACCTGTAAACCAAAAAGTAGTTTCCCTAAGCTTTTTCCTTTAAATATGTCTTTAATTAGATATGCTACAAATGCTATAAGCATACTTCTTCCAAATACACTAAATAAATTATTGGGGTTTTCAATTAGCAATAGAGTTATAATAATAGTTTATAGATTTTTATTTTGTGTTTGCAAAACACCACAACCCGTACAACAATGTTATTTTTTTTTGCTACAAAACAATATAACTCCTCATTAGATTGTAGTAGCTTTGAATTGAAAAGAAAACATTTGCAACACATTAATGCTTTAATTAAAATTTTATTTATTTCTTAACAACAGTTAGACGAACCCTTGTGTTGCAACAGTTTTATTTATAACCTTCAATTAATCTTAATGTATTTTTATTTAAATTATTATATTTCTTAAGCACTACTAGTGAATTATTTTCTTCATATTCATATGTTATAAAAATCCTTATATCGCAACAATAATTAAGAGTACTATTAATTTCCTAAGTGAATTTAATTTCATAGATTTATCTCCTTCCGTATCTTGGTAGTGTAAACATTATGGATGGGCATGGTGAAATAAAATCAAGAATTAGTGTAAGGTAAAAAGAAAGATTTGCTTGTAGATGTTTTTCCAATTGTACCAATAACATATTTAGCTCCTATTTTCCTAAATACTATGCCTTAATCCTCTACCCCTACTTTTGTTAAGATATGTACGTGGTTACTCATTAGACGATATGCATATATTTGGTATTTACTAACATATTTATATTCATTAATTGTTCCTATAAACTTCATATAATCTTTATCATCTTGAAATATTACTCATCCGTTTTTTCTCTTAGTATAACATGATATTCCCTGTGCTACTTTTTTCTCTTGGCACTAATAATTACCTCTAGTTTAGTTTAAGATAAGTTTACCTTAAACTAAATGTTGTGTCAACACATTAGAACCGTCCCTTTGTGTTTATGTTTGTAGTTTATTGTTGTTGTTTTTCCGTTTCTTACTTCTACCATTTGTATTATTCTATTTCTTGCATCGTAAGTGTATGTTATATCGCTATTAACATCATCACCTGTTACTGTTTGAGTTACTCTATTTCCTGCTAAGTCATAAGTATAAGTTGTTACTCTCCCATTTGGTTCAGCTTCTGCGTCATAGATAAACGAGTTGACTTTAATGCAGATGGACTGTCCCCTTGTGTTACATTAAAATACATGCTATCATAAATATATCCAGAATTATTAAACAAAATATTTTATAAATTTGAAAGGAGCGATTTGCATGAATCACATTAGAAAATATAGTATTTGGAAGCTAATGTCTATATTATTTCTATCTCTTACATTAATTCCTTTCAATGTTAGTGCACAAGGACATAAACAATCCTTAGAAATGGAGGACTTACTTCCTAAGTACAATAACTTTACCTGGACTTATTTTGGTCTTGCTGAATATGGACATAATATGAGTATTTCTTCTATCACTAAATCTGAAGAGTCTACTCATTATTATATCCAAGGAAATGTTCATGATATGTCTGGTGGAGAATCTGATTCAGAATTCTCTCTTCAACTAGAATATATTGTAAATACAGATTCAATCATCCAAATAAAAGAAGAGGAAACCATGTTAGATTCTAATTTTGACCAATTGGAGTTAATACGTGGTCCCTTAGAAGAAGGAACTACATGGAGCCAAGAAGTTGAAGAAGAAGATGGTTCTACTACTATCCTTGAATGTAGCATCACAAATGTAGAAGCCTCAAATAATGGCAAGGTTTTTGCTGTTCTTTATGAAGATACCAACAGCCCTTATTATGAAAAACGTGAAATCCAAGAGGGTATTGGTGTAATCTCTTTAGAAAAGCTCATGTTTACACAAGAGGGTGAAACGTATAAAGCTGGTTACTCTATTATGGATGAAGAGACTGGATTAGAATTGAACTCCGATTTTTATGATGTTTCAGAAGATACTTGGTATTATCCATATGTTTCTAAACTAGTTACACAAGATTTAATCCAAGGATATTCAGCTCAAACTTTTAAACCAATGAACGAAATAACCATTGCCGAATTTATAAAACTTACATTGGATTCATTAAGTTTTAATAAAAATAGTGATGATTATGATGTATGGTATACACCTTATATCTCAGAGGCACTTGATCTTAATATTATTTCTGAAGGTGAATATAATGATTATAACCGACCTATTACTCGTAAGGAAATGACAAAAATCATAATAAAAGCTTTAGATGAAGATACCCAAAGGGGAGAATTAGATTTTGCTGACGCAGGTGAAATCGACTCAGAATATGTCCCCTATATCTATAAAGCTGTTGAACTTGGCTTAATTTCAGGTTATCCTTCAGACAATACCTTTGGCCCAAACAAATTAACCACTAGAGCTGAAGCATCTAAGTTGTTTTCTTTATTGTCAGATAAAGTTATAGATGAAACCTCTTTTGGATTATCCAAAGCTTTATCTTTAGAAGAAGAATTTTATGATCGCTTATATCAAGATACTTATGATGACAATTGGGATGTACAAGATTTTGACAACAAAGAAGATTTAATTGATTATATTGCAAGTATTGCCGACCGAAAGCTTGTTGAAAATTATGTTGATACTTATTACGATTACATTGATGGTGAGTTTGTTCTAATTCCAAAAGATGGTCCTACAAGACTTTTAAAAGACAGGTCTTATCGATTAGAAATGATACACCCACGACAATTTCAATTAATCCAAGATACACATACAGAAATGATTGGTGACTATACACTGACAATTACTTATACCTTCGAAGACAACCGTTGGATTATTAAAGATTATCATACAGAGGTTCATAAAAATAATTAACACAAATTTTTATTAAGTTTTCATCATTGAGACCTACTACAAAATTATTATCGGAGGTAATTTATGTCTAACTCATTAGGAAAGATTACTCACAAATCCTTGAAAAATATTACAAAAGGCTTAAATGAACTTCTTAGAACAAGATTATGGTTAAAGATTTTAATCGCCCTCTTCTTGGGTATTGGTTTCGGGATACTGTTTAGTCCAGATGTGGGTTTAGTAGAGGAAGTAACTTCTTCAAGCCTTGGTAATTGGCTTGCAGTGCCAGGTCAAGTATTTCTAGGACTAATACAAATGATTGTAGTCCCTTTAGTATTTGCTTCTATTATTACTGGACTTGCTTCAAGTGAAGATATGGATCAATTACGTAAAATGGGATCTAGAATTGTTGTCTATTTTATTTTTACAACTTTTGTTGCTATTATTATTGGTTTGGTGGTTACTCTAGTTATTAAACCAGGTAATTTTATTGATACATCTACAATTAATATGTCTATTGCGGAAACACCTGTACTTGAAGATAATGTAGAAGCTGAATCTTTAACTGGCCAAGACATTCCAGCTATGCTTACAAACCTTTTACCTGAGAATCCTTTAGGGGCTATGGTAGAGAAAGAAATGCTTGCTGTTGTATTATTTTCAATAATTATCGGTTTTGCTCTTGTGTCTATGGCACCTAATAAATCAAAACCTCTTATAGAATTGCTTGATGCAATACAGGATGTATGTATGACGGTTGTCCGTTGGGCCATGTTATTAGCACCAATTGCGGTTTTTGGACTTATCGCCCAAATTACAATGAAGATAGGTATCGAGGCTTTACTAGGTATGGCAGCTTATGTTGGTACCGTTATAGCTGGTTTGCTTTTACTAGTCGTTTTCTACTTACTTCTCATTACATTTTACGTTAAAAAGCCACCCCTTTGGTTTTTGAGTCAAGTTAGAGATGCACAGTTATTAGCATTTTCAACATCTAGTTCTGCTGCTGTTATGCCTTTATCCATTGAAACAGCAGAAGATAAATTGGGTATAAAATCTTCAATATCTCAATTCATTGTACCCCTTGGTGCCACAATCAATATGGATGGAACCGCTTTATATCAAGGTGCTGCAACAGTATTTTTAGCACAAGTATTTGGTATTGACTTATCCATTAGTCAACTTTTACTTATTGTTATTACGGCTGTAGGGGCATCCATTGGTTCTCCTTCTACTCCGGGGGTAGGTATTGTTATCCTATCTATGGTACTCGATAGCGTTGGTATCCCCGCTGGTGGTATCGCTTTAATCATTGGAGTGGACAGGATATTAGATATGAGTCGTACTTCTGTTAATGTTACAGGAGACTTAACAGCAACAATGGTTATGAGTAAAATGCTCAGTAAAGGTGATATTAATCAACCACAGGAACAAGATATTGTTAACATATAAATCGAAATTTTCAATACTAAAAGGAGGAATTTCAAATGAACAAAGACGAATTAAAAGGGAAATGGTCACAAGCAAAAGGTACTATCAAGCAAAAATGGGGGAAAATTACTGATGATTTACTACAGCAAATCGATGGAAGTTATGATAAGTTAACTGGAAAGTTACAAGAATTATATGGCATTACAAAAGAAGAGGCTCAAGAACAAATCGATGAATTAGATGATGAATTAGATGATTGGGATGATTTAGCTGAAAAGGATCCTACTCAGAAATAGTTTTTGAGAAGACATGAAGCATACATTAGGATAGGGGTCGCTCTTAGGAGCG
>JBKGYG010000068.1:0-8261 GCA_046546235.1 Eubacteriales bacterium
CACAATCCCCACTATTTGCTAACAGGAAAGATTTAGCTACTGCTTCTTTCAAATCATTTACAACTATGATATTCTGAAACTTATATTTACTAGCGGTTTCTTTAATTATGTATTTTGTTTCTCCAAAAACTATTAAGTATGTAACTCTATTATCAAAAGCTAAAAACCAATCATCAAATTCATTACCTTTATCCATGCCTCCTGCTATTAAAACAGTAGGTCTTACCATTGCTTTTATACCTTTTATTGCTGCATCTGGGTTTGTTGCCTTCGAATCATTGTAAAACTTAATATTATTAATAGTTGTCACATATTCAATTCTATGTTCAACACCTCTAAAAGATGTTACTGCTTTTTTAATAAGGTGCAAAGGAATACCCATATTAATTGCTATAGCAATTGAAGCCATTATATTTTCAATATTATGTGCGCCCAATACTTGAAGTTCATTTATATCGCAAATAGTATAATTCCTTCCATCCTCTGAAAACTTAATAATATTTTTTTCTAAGTAAACACCTTTATCTAATCTTTTTATTCTACTAAATTTATAATTGTTTGTAATTAAACTATTAATTAGCTTTGAAGTATTTATATCATCAACATTTAAGATGCATATATCAGTTTGACTTTGAAATTCTGTAATACGTTTTTTTGCATTTATATAATTTTCCATAGTTTTATGGCGATTTAAATGATCCGGGGTAATATTTAATATACAACTTATATCAGGTTTAAAGCTATTAATAGTCTCAAGCTGAAAACTGCTTACTTCAGCAACAACAACACTATTTTCAGTTGTTTTTAATACAATCTCAGAAAAAGGTAATCCTATATTACCGACTACAAAAACTTCATTATAATATGTATTCATAATTTCTCCAACTAAAGTAGTCGTTGTTGTTTTACCATTTGTTCCTGTTATTGCAATTAATTTCCCTTTATAAAAACGATATGCAAATTCCAATTCACTCCATATAGGTATCCCCATTTGTTTAGCTACATTCAAAAAAACCAAATCAGTTGGAACCCCAGGACTAATAATAATTAAATCAATTTCATCTAAAATATTTATAGGGAATTTTCCAAAATAATATTTATTTTTATCATCTAGATTCTTCAATTCTTTCTCAAAAAAGTCTTTGCTCTTACTATCATAAGCTTTAACTATAATTCCTAAGTCATTTAACAGCTTTATAGCAGCTAAACCACTTCTTGCTAAGCCAATAACAATAATATTCTTGTTCTTTAAATCCACCACATTTCCTCCTAATAATAAACTAATTCCTATTGTTTAATATAACTTTTATCTTTTTATTAAATTGCTAATAAGCCAACTAAAGAAAGAATCGCTGTTAATATACTAAATACTGATACAACTTTAGTTTCATTCCAACCACTTAATTCAAAATGATGATGTAATGGTGCCATTTTAAATAATCGTTTTTTAGTTCTTTTATAATAAAAAACTTGAAATACAACAGATAAAGTTTCAATAACATAAACAAATCCAACAATTACTAAAAACAAAGGCATCTGAAGCATATATGCTGTAGCGGCAACAAAACCTCCTAATGCAAGAGACCCTGTATCTCCCATAAAAACTCGAGCCGGATGAGAATTAAACAGCAAAAAACCTAATAGACTTCCTACTGCTGCACAAGTAATAGGCTCTATGCCACTTTTCATACCAATACTAACAACAGAAAAAAATGCAGCAACTAAAACAGTAACGCTAGATGCTAAACCATCTAATCCATCTGTTAAATTAACACTATTAACTGTACCGATAACTACAAAAAACAATATAGGTAAAAACCAATTACCTACAACTAATTCCAAACTATTGGAAAATGGAATAATCATAGATGTTTGTACATTTGTATAATTAAGTAAATAATAAGCAAATATTGCTGTAATGAGAATTTGACCAATTATTTTTTGCCAAGCTTTCAATCCTAATGATCTTTTCATCACGATTTTAATAAAATCATCTAAAAAACCAATTAGACCAAAACCCAAGGTCATAAAAAGAATAGGAATAATATCAGGATGAGAACTTACATAAAATAAAGAGGTAATAAGTATACTTAATAATATAATTATTCCGCCCATTGTTGGAGTACCAGCTTTTCTTAGGTGAGTTTTAGGACCATCATCACGAATATATTGCCCAAATTTTAATTTTATTAAAAATGGTATAATAATTGGACTTACAAGAACATTTATCCCAAATGCTATTAAGATTGGTTTTATAAAATTAAAGTTCATTTTAACCCACCTCTTTTATTTTTTCTATCGTATCTTCTAGTTTCATTCCTCTTGATGCTTTTACTAAGATAATATCATTCGATTTTATAAGATAATTTATTTCTTTTATTAGTTCTTTTTGTTCTGGGTAGTATAAAAGGTTTTGATTACCTCTTAATAAGCAGACTTGATTATAAATCCATTTAGCATTTTCCCCTACACATATTAACAAATCTATATCTGTGTCAACGGCATATGTGCCAACTTCACTATGAGCTTTACTTGTATAATCACCCATTTCTAACATATCTCCTAAGATAGCAACTTTTCTTCCATTGGTATTGATATTATTTAAGACATCTAACGCTGCCTTCATTGATTCTACACTTGCATTATAACTATCATTAATAATAGTAATATTGTTATTTATTGTGATTTTATTTAATCTCATTTTTTCGCTTTTGTAATTATAAATACCTTTTTCAATTTGTTTCTTACTAAGATCTAATTTTTCACCAATAACAATAGCTGATAGCACATGATATAATAAATGCTTTCCTAAAGCATTTATTCGTATATTGTATATATTATTAGGGGATTTTACTGTTGCTTTTATCCCTTTAAATCCTAATTCCTTATATTCTGTAATATAATAATCATTATTATTCTCAAAACCAAAATATATTATTTTTTGTTTTACTTTTGATTCTAACCTTTTTAAATATAAATCATCGCCATTTAAAATCAGGTAACCGTCTTTATCTAAATGGTTTACTATTTCACTCTTAGCCTTTAAAATTCCATCTTTTGAACCAAAATTCTCAATATGAGAAACTCCTATATTAGTAATTATAGCAAAATTAGGCTTTGCAATAGAACTAAGTAAATCAATCTCTCTATAGTGGTTCATTCCCATTTCATAAACTGCGACTTCAGTACTTGGATTCATTGATAAGATTGTAAGAGGTAAACCTATTTCATTATTATAATTACCTTTTGTTTTATGAAGTTGATATCCTGTGCTTAGAACAGATGCTATCATCTCTTTACAACTTGTTTTACCTACACTTCCAGTTATTCCAATAACAGGAATCTTAAACAAATTTCTATAATACCTTGCTAACAATATCAAAGCCTCTTTAGTATCTTTTACATAAATTCCACCATAATCTTTTGATAATTTATTTTTATTTGATGTCAATACTAAACTAGCTCCTTGTTCGTAAGCAGATTCTATAAAATCATGGCCATCGAAACGTTCACCAATTATTGGAATATATAATGAATCTCTTTCCATTTTTCTAGTATCTATTGATATACTTTTAATATATTGTTTTTGAATTAATTCTTTTCTTATAATTTCTCCATTTATAGCTTTATTAACCTCATAAATGCTTAAGACCTTCAACTAAGATTCCCCCTGTATAAATTCCTCAACAACTTCAATATCATCAAAATGTATTTTATTATTTCCTATTTCTTGGTAATTTTCATGACCTTTTCCTGCTATAAGTATTACATCTTGTTTATCAGCCATAGTAAGAGCAAATTGTATTGCCTCTTTTCTATCTAATATCTTAGTATAAGGACATTCTGTTTCCCTCGTTCCTGCTTCTATTTCATCTATAATCACTTCTGGAGCCTCAGTTCTAGGATTATCTGACGTTATAATGCTAAAATCAGAATATTCTCCAGCTATTTTGCCCATAATTGGTCTTTTGCTTTTATCTCTGTCTCCACCACACCCGAAGACAGTTATAATCCTACCTTTAACAAATTCCCTAATTGATTTTAATACATTCAATAATCCATCAGGAGCATGGGCATAATCAACAATAACGCTATATCCTTTTGAACTAGTAATCGTTTGAAAACGTCCTTTTACACCCTCCACTGTTCTTAATCCATTTATAATAACTTCTATAGGTATATTTAATGCATAACACGCCCCAATAGCTGCTAAAGAATTATATACACTAAATTTGCCAGGTGTAGAATACTTTACCTGATATGAATCCCCTTCTATTACTAAAGTAAAGCTAACTCCCTGTGCAGAAAGTTCGATATTCTTAGCAAATAGAAAGGCATTTTCATTTTCAGTAGAATAAGTATATATCTCTTCACAAGTAGCCTCATTTATTATTTTATCTGCTACACTATCATCAATATTAATTATACCCATTTTACACATTTTAAATAATTTTATCTTTGCAGCTAAATAATTCTCCATAGTTTTATGATAATCTAAATGATCTAAGGATAAATTTGTAAAAACACCCACATCATAATCAGAACCATATACTCTATATAAATCTAGTGCATGAGATGATACTTCCATAACAGTTGTATCAACTTCACAGTTTCTCATTGTATTAAATAATTTCTGAAGATCAATTGATTCAGGAGTTGTTCTACTTGCTTTTTCAACATTTGAATCTATATGATTCTCAATCGTACCTATCAAACCAACTTTTTGACCATAGGTTTTTAAAATATGTTCAATCAAATAAACAGTAGTCGTCTTTCCATTAGTACCAGTTACCCCAACTAAATTAAAATCATAAGATGGTCGTTTATAGAATTTATTAGCAATATTTGCCATTTCTTTTCTTGTATTATCAGCTTGAATAATTGTTATATTGTAATTAGTTTTAATTAAAACCTCGTCTTCAACAACTATAGTAGTTGCTCCGCGTTCTATTGCATCATCTATAAATCTATGTCCATCAAATTTAAATCCTTTAATACATATAAACATAGAACCTTCAATAACTTTTCTTGAGTCATATGTGATATGCATTATTTCTTTATCTAAAGAGCCATTTAAGACTTTATAATTCAAGTCTTCTATTAGCTTTTTTAATTTCACACAATCTCCTCCATAGCTTCCTAACTAATCACTTTCAATCTTAACACAATTTACTTATTCTGCATATAGTATTAGTTTACTATCCTTATTAACATATTCACCAGGTAATGGAAACTGTTCTTTTATAATATCACCATCACCCAAAATATCCAATTCAAAGGAATAACCTCTTAAAAGACTTTTTGTATCTTGTAATGTTTCACCTAATAAATTTGGTACATATTCTTCTCCTACATTATAGTTTTCCAAATCAATCTCAGTATATTCTGGTTCAATACCCATATATGGCAAAACATTTTCAAATACTTCCTTAATAACTGGTGCGCAGACTGTTCCCCCGTAATATATACCTACAGGCTCATCTACAAGAACTAAAGCAATAACTTGTGGGTCATCTGCTGGTGCAAAACCTAAAAAAGAAGAAATATATTTATTACTACCTCTTGGTAACGTCTCTGACGTTGCTGTTTTACCTCCTAATCTATAACCTGGAAGATAACTTCTTCTACCTGTACCCTCAGAAACAACAGATTCTAATATCTTACTCATAATATCTGAAGTCTCTCCACTTATTGCCTGTTTAGTATCAGTAAAATTAAGTTTTTTTAAGACTTTATCACTTGAATCTACTATTTCCATTCCAAAATGAGGAGTTATTAGTTCACCACCATTAACAACTGCTGAAGCAGCTCTAATAAGTTGAAGTGGTGTTATATTAAATGATTGCCCAAAAGACATTGTAGCTAATTCAACAGGCCCAATGTTTTCTTCTTTGTGCATAATAGCTATAGCTTCGCCTGGTAAATCAATTCCTGTTTTATCGAATAAACCAAATTTATCATAATAAGAATAGAAAGTATTAACACCCATTCTTTCTACTATTTCCATAAATACTGGATTACACGAATTTTGTACACCTTCTAAAAAAGTTTCTGAGCCATGACCTCCTGCTTTATGACATCTAATTCTTCTGTCCTCTACAACACTGTACCCGCGACAGTAAAATGTGTCATCTAATTCAACAACACCCTCTTCTAAAGCAGCGGATGCTGTAACAACTTTAAAGGTTGAACCTGGTTCATAAGTATCATTAATGCTATAATTCCTCCACATTTGATTAAGTAATTCTTGCTCTTTTTCAGACGATAACTGACCTGGATCATAATTCAATTCAAATGGTTCATTTAGATTAAAATCAGGTTTATTTACCATAGCATATATTTCACCATTTTGAGGATTCATAACTATTATTGACCCTCTTTTTGCTTCCTTTCCTTTTAAAACTTTTTCTAAAGCTTGTTCTGCGTATTTTTGAATATTAACATCTATACTAGTAATAAGATGATTCCCATCTACAGGTTCAATTCTTGATTCAGCAGCATTTTCTATCTCTATACCTCTAGCATCTGTAAGGGTTAATATTTTACCTTCTATTCCTTTTAAGTATTCTTCGTATTTAACTTCTAGCCCAATAATGCCTTGATTATCGCTGCCAGTAAATCCAATTATATGAGAAGCTACATTATCATAAGGGTACCATCTTCTATAGTCCTCATCTATAGTAACACCTACAAGATTATAGGAACGAATTTTATCTGCTACATCACGTTCTACATTAGTCTTTATTCTTTCTAAAGCAACTTTATTATCAACTTTTTTTCTCACATACTCATAGTCTAAATCCAATTCTTTTGCAAGCACTTCTGCAACCCTATCTGCTTCTTGTATTTGGTTATGTATAACTGATATAGTGTTTACTGGTTTATTTACAGCTATTGGTTCTCCATTCCGATCATAAATATGTCCCCTCCTTGCCTTTATAGCTCTTTCCCTGCTATGCAATTCTTCTGCTTTGTTTTGTAAAAATTCTGATTCAAAAATCATCAAATATCCAAGCCTGACCACCAATAATACTGTTAATATTATTAACAAAGAATGCATTATTATTATTTTTTTTCTATTATATGTTTTTACTCGTAACATAATTAACCCCATAAAAGTATTTTTATACATTTTATTTATACTTTTATCGGGTTATGCATTTTATATTCTCAATCATCACCTTTTTCATTTTATAATTATACTTTTATTACAATTGGAGTACCACCCATACTTGGCGGTATATGGCCAAGTTAATATATATTCAAATACGGTAAAATATTCGTCATTATTTCCTTAAAAATTTCGCTTGCGTAACGGCTGTCATAATCTTTAACTTGTGGTTCATCTACTACTACTAAAACTATTACTTCTGGATTTTCTATGGGTGTAAAGCCAACAAATGAAACAATATACTTGTCCTTCCCTCTAGGAAAACCCTTTTCTGCTGTTCCTGTTTTCCCACCGATCTCGTAACCAGATATTTGTGCTTTTTGACCTGTACCTTCAAGTACAGCTTCAAACATATAATTTTTTACTATATCTGCTGTTTGTTTAGAAACAACTTTTTTAACAACTTTTTTATCTATACTTTTAATATTGCGTCCATCTTCATCAACAATTTGTTTTACCAAATGAGGTTCTAATAATTCTCCCCCATTAATTAAGCTTGAAATAGAAGTAATCAATTGTAATGGTGTTACATTAAATGTTTGACCAAAAGAATTAGTAGCCAACTCTACAGGCCCCATTGCATTTACGTTATACAAAAGATTTTCTCCACTGGCTTCGCCTGGTAAATCAATTTGAGTTTTTTGACCAAATCCAAAATCTTTTTGATATTTAATAAACAACTCTTTTCCTATCAACTCTCCTATTTCCATTAATGCAATATTACAAGAATTACTTAAAGCTTCTGTAATAGATTGCTCACCATGTCCTTCTTTTTCCCAACAATTAATTCTTGTATCATGAACAACCTTATAACCTTCACACAAAAAAGTTTCATCTCTATTTAATATTCCTTCTTCAATTGCAGCTGCTATGGTTATTGGTTTAAATGTAGAACCTGGCTCATATGTATCACTTATTGCAAAGTTGCGCCAAACTCCATTTAAAAAATCTTTTTTTTCTTCGCTTGACATGTTGTTTATTTCTTCTTTTTCATAAAATTCTGATAAGTTCATGGGATCATTTAGGTTAAAATCCGGAAGTGAAGCCATTGCAAGAACTTCTCCATTATTTGGATTCATAACAATAGCTG
>JBKGYG010000069.1:0-7649 GCA_046546235.1 Eubacteriales bacterium
ATCAATTAGACAGATTGAGAGACTGACAGGGATTAGCAGAGGAATAATTCAAAGGTTGTAATAACCCCGTCCCCCTGTCACCTCACCTTACCAGTGAGCCAAACTAACTCACCAATGAAAACCCATATTTGTATTGAATCTACGCTATTCTGTGAAGTTCCCGCTGTTGTCAAAGAGGAGTTAACGACATTATTTATTCCGGTGATTTTAGTATTAATCTCTGGAGTGGAGTATATAATTTCATTGGGAATAGACTTTGTTTTTTCAGGAATCAAACTAAATATACTTTCAAATGAAAATGGACATACCAATCGAAACAGTGCCACAACCCAAAGTACATAAGAAAATACCTTTGGCACTTTTTTAAGAAAAAATCTTATTACAAGTACAAACACAATTACAAAACTTGCAATAAAACTCATATTAAGAATCTGTAAAAATAAATTATCCAACATAATCTATTCCTCCTTGTGGTTGTCAATCAAACTCTGTATTTCTTGAATTTCCTTAGCGCTCAATTTATTACGCTTTGCAAATGCCGTTAAAAACTTTGGAAGCGAACCTTCAAAAGACTTCTCAAGAAATTGTTCACCCTGTGCAGTCAAAAACTCTTCTTTTGTCATCAATGATGAAACTGTTCCGTCTTGATTTTTAAATATTTTTCTCATACAAAGACGTTTAAGCATCGTGTAAGTAGTAGTACGTTTCCAGTCAAACTTCTTAGCACATAATACAGTAAGCTCACGAGAACTAACTGGTTCATGTTTCCAAATCAAGTCAGCAAATCTCTGCTCTTTTTCGCCTAATTTATATTGTTCCATTAATATTTACCTCCTGTCTAATGCTGTTAGACTTTAGTCTATCACAATTAGACTAAACCGTCAATAATATTTTATCATTTCTTACTATTTTTTATCTTGGGCTAAGATGGATTAGGAGTATATCCAATAACAAACATAATTATTTCAAAATATGTAGGGGTTCTTCACGAAGGGCCTGTGACCTATTATTAACGATTAATTCACGTATTTTTTCACACAAATGAAACCTCGAATAAAATAAATAAAAATAATATACTCTGAAAAATAATGCAATACAAGCTACAAAAAGTAACAAATTTTACATAATTTAATTGGTAAGATATATGTGATTCATTAAAAAGGGGGGAGTCTTAATATTAATTAATGCTACAAATGATAATTAATTATGATGGCTGTACAGATACTTTTATTCATTGATAAAAATTAGGAAAGAACTTGAAGAAAAATCAAAGGGGAATGAGGGTCCTAATATTAATATTAACGGAAAAAGAGAGGTATTAAAAAATGATAAAAGTAAAACGTTTCTTTAAGTTTGTAGTGTTATCTATACTTATACTTAGTATGATGTCAACAGCAACAGCAGCTACACTAGAATCTAATGAAGTAGAAGAAGGTTTTCATAATTTTGAATTTAAGAATGAATATAGCGCAGACTTATTTGGTGATGTAGAAGAAACTAATTGGTTTTATTCTAATGTTACTAAGGTTTATGAATTAGGAATTATGATAGGTTATGGAAATGGAACTTTTCAGCCAGAGGATAATTTAACAATAGCAGAATCTATTACATTAGCATCAATAATTCATTCAACATATAAAATGGGAGAAGCGGATTTTGATCAAAGTGAGACTGATTGGTATCAAGCTTATGTAGATTATGCTAAAGAAAATGGTATTATAGATCAGGATTATCCAGACTATAATGAAGAAGCGACACGAGCAGATTTTGTGCAAATTTTTGGAAAATCCCTGCCTCAAGAGGCTTTAGAAGAAATTAATATAGTAGAAGATGATAATATACCTGATGTAAATACAGATGCAATATATGGAACAGCAGTTTATATGCTGTATAGAGCGGGTGTGATTGTTGGTAACGATGAAGAAGGAACATTTGAGCCTGAGGAATCTATTACTAGAGCTGAAGCAGCTGCAATCATCACGAGGATGGTTATTCCTGAGATGCGTCAGATTATAAATGTAGGTACTTTAAAAGGAATAGTTGTAGATGCTTCTACAAAAGAACCAATAAAAGGAGCCGAAGTGGCAATATATGATGAAACTATTAATACAGACAGAAGCATAAAAACTTCTTCTACTGGACAATTCAGTTTACAAATACCTGCTGGTACTGGTTATACAGCTAAGATCGAAAAAGAAGGCTATATCTCTGAAGGGTATCAAAATATAGATATTATTAATGGTGAAGTTAACTATCTAGAAACAATATTACAAATTAATGAGGAGAACTTAGGCCTTGGTAATGCTTCTGGGAAAGTGGTTAATGCTCTAGATGGTAATGGTATAGCTGGATTAACAATTGATTTAAGGAAAGGTCTGAATGTTACAGAAGGGGATATAGTGAAAACTGTAGAGACTGAGTCTGAAGGATATTATGAGATAGAAGAATTAGAAGCTGGAAATTATACAGCTCAAATAAGTGGAACTGGTTATAATACAGGATATTTCACTATATTTTCTCTGGGTGGAGAGACTACTGATAATCAAGATGCAACTATTACACCTAATTTAGCTGAGGGGGAAATTAGAATTGTCTTGACATGGGGAGATACACCTAGGGACTTAGATTCTCACTTAACAGGACCTACAGAAGATGAATCAAGATTTCATATTTATTTTGTATATAAGGAATATGGTGATTATGCTAATCTTGATTTAGATGATATAAATTGTTACGGACCAGAAACTACAACTATTGTTCAACAAACAAATGGTATTTACAGATTTACAGTACATGATTATACGAATGAAGAAGCTGAATATAGTACTGATTTAGCTAATTCAGATGCAACTGTTAAAATATATAGAGGTGAGTATTTAATAAAAACATACCATGTTCCAAATGATCAAGATGGCATTGTTTGGAATGTCTTTGAATTGAATGGTAATGAATTAAATTCAATTAATCAAATGTCCTATGATATGGAAACAATTAATCCATAAATAGATGATATTAAGTTTAAATAAAGTACTTTTAAATCTATATCAAAAAAGCACCTGGTACTAATGTATTAGGTGTATTTTTTTAGTGGTTTGAGAAGAAGCAATTGATGTGATATAATATAAATAATCAATTAATAGTTATTATTACGTATATTTTAAATTAAAAAATTCTAAAAGGAGGAATTCTATGATTACTATTAAAACTAATGAAAAACCAAGTATCATTGAAGTGGAGATTGAAGGAAAAGTTAAGGAAAACGATATTAAGGAGTTTGAGAACTATTTTAAACAAAAAAGGAAGAGTCAAGATGAAATTAATCTCTTGATGTCTATTAAAGAAATTGGATATTCTTTTAACGGTCTAATAGAAGATTTTAAATTTGAGTCTAAGTATTGGAATGAATTTAATAGGATTGCTATATTAAGCGATAAGAAATGGTTAGAATTTGTTAGTAAAATTGCTGATTCTTTACCAAATGTTGAAGTGAAACACTTTGATTATGATGAAAAAGAAAAGGCGATAAATTGGTTTGCTTGATAATATAATAAGTTGGGGCTGTCTCAGAAGAAAAACTGAGGCAGCCCCATTAGTTTTATGTTTTGAATAAAAAAATAAAAGCTAATGATATAAATTAAAAAATATTTAAATGATTTCCTTTACTAAAATGCAATAATTAATGTATATTAAAATTATGAAAATCTAAAATTAAGTTAAAAGCTTATAGGAGGAAACTAATGGACATTAAGAAAATTATTCAAAAAATGACTTTGGAAGAAAAAGCGGGGATGTGCTCAGGATTTGATTTTTGGCGTTTAAAAGGGGTTGAACGCTTAGGAGTACCATCTATTATGGTGAGTGATGGTCCTAATGGATTGCGTAAACAAGATGATAATGCAGAACAACATGATATTAATAATAGTATTACTGCAGTATGTTATCCTGCAGCTTGTGCAACAGCATGCTCTTTTGATCGCGATTTGATGAAAGAAATGGGAGAAGTTTTAGGAGAAGAGTGCCAAGCAGAAAATGTAGCTGTTTTATTAGGTCCAGCAGTAAATATGAAACGCTCACCTTTATGTGGAAGAAACTTTGAATATTTATCTGAAGATCCATATCTAGCAGGAGAATTGTGTTCTGATTATATAAAAGGTGTTCAATCAAAGAATATAGGGACATCTATGAAACATTATGCAGCTAATAATCAGGAATACCGTAGAATGACTTGTTCTTCAGAAGTGGATGAAAGAACACTTAGAGAGATTTATCTTCCTGTCTTTGAAACTGCTATAAAAGAAGCAGATCCTTGGACAATTATGTGTTCTTATAACAAATTAAATGGGATTTTTGCTTCTGAGAACAAAAAATTATTAACAGATATATTAAGAGATGAATGGGGATTTACAGGTGTTGTAATCTCAGACTGGGCTGCTGTAAATGATAGAGTAGAAGGATTGAAAGCAGGACTGGATTTAGAAATGCCTGGAAATGGTGGTATTAATGATAAAGAAATTATTAAAGCAGTTAAAAATAATACATTAGATGAAGAAATTTTGGATGAAACAGTAGAAGGTATACTTAAACTTATATTCCGTTTTACTGAGAATAGATTATCAGCAGAATTTGATAGAGAAGAAGATCATAAAAAAGCTAAAAAGATAGCTTCTGAATCAATAGTGTTATTAAAAAATGATGGTATTTTACCTTTGGATACAAAACAGGAAGGAATTGTTTTTATAGGTGAATTTGCAGAGAAACCTCGTTATCAAGGTGGAGGTAGTGCACATATTACTTCTTATAGAGTAACTACTGTTTTAGAATCATCAGAGAAAAATGGAAGTATAGCATATGCAAAAGGTTTTTCTTCAAAAGAAGATATTATAGAAAAGGAATTATTTGAAGAAGCAGTCAAAACAGCTAAAAATTCAAAAGTAGCAGTTGTTTTTGCTGGATTACCAGACTCTTTTGAATCAGAAGGGTATGATAGAAAACATATGAGGTTACCTGATTGTCAAAATCAATTGATTGAGGAAATATGCAAAGTCCAACCTAATACAGTAGTAGTACTTCATAATGGTTCACCAGTAGAGATGCCTTGGATTGATAAAGTAAAAGGTATTGTAGAAGTGTATCTAGGGGGCGAAGCTATAGGTGAAGCAACAGCTGATGTGTTATTTGGAGAAGCTAATCCATGTGCTAAATTGGCTGAAAGTTTTCCTCTTAGGTTAGAGGACAACCCTTCTTTTTTGAATTTTCCGGGGGATGGTAAGAAGGTCGAATATAAGGAAGGGATTTTCATTGGTTATAGGTATTATGATACAAAGGCAATGGATGTGTTATTCCCCTTTGGACATGGTTTGAGCTATACATCTTTTGAATATAGTAAATTAAAACTTGATAAAAAGTCTATGAAAGATAATGAAGTTTTGAAGGTATCTGTGGATGTTTCTAATACTGGGCAACGAAAGGGAAAAGAAATTGTTCAGTTATATGTAAGCGATAAAACTAATACAGTATCAAGACCACTTAAAGAGTTAAAGAATTTTGCAAAAGTTGAATTAGAGCCTAATGAAACTAAGACAGTGACAATGGAACTTAATAAAAGATCATTTGCTTGGTATAATGAAGAAATAAGTGATTGGTATTGTGCAACAGGTGAATACGAGATATTGATTGGAAAATCTTCAAGAGATATAATGCTAAAAGATACGGTTAAGGTTATTAGTACTATTGAACTTCCTTTTACAGTAAATGAGAATACAACAGTTGAAGAATTGTTAAATAATTATAAGACCAGAGAATTAACTAAAGAAAAATTAAAGAGTGATTTTAATATGGATGATCAAGAATCAGAGGCGATTTCGCAAGAAATGTTAGAAAATATAATGAAGAATAATCCTTTGCGAGCTATAAGAAATTTTGGCGGATTTGATAATGAAGAGATGAATGAGATAATAAAGTTATTAAATAAAAAATTACAGTAAAAATAAGTAGCACACGTAATATGCGTGTGTCATAAGACAAGGGGACGTTTAGGTTGTCAGTTTATAAATTTAATGCTATACTACATGAGGTGATAAAAAATACAAAAACAAAGAAACATTAATTGATGCAAGAGTTGTTAAAAACTATTTTAATACAATACTTGATTTTAGCACCTATATGAATGAAAAGAATAATGAGAAGCTAATATAGATGAAAGAAATCAAATTATAAAAGAAATATACAATGAGCCTCATAGAATCAAATCTCTTGGTTATATCAGGCATGTTCCGTGAATAATTTAGGATTAAGAAGGTGAAATTTTGAAAAAGTTTATAATTATTAGTTCCATAATGGCATGTATGCTGCTATACTACATTGAACAAATAATGGTTGCTGATTATATATTTAAAACTATTGCCAAGATAATTATTTTTATAATGATACCATTGATATATATAAAGCTTATTAAGAAAACAAAAGTATCAAAGGCAATTAATTTAAGAAGATTAAATATTAAGGATTTGAAACTAGGTATTTTACTGGGAAGTGTTTCTTTAATCATTGTTATAAGCGCATATTTTGTATTAAATAGTTTTATTGATATGAACTCTATAATAAGGGATTTACAAACCAAAAATATAACTCCATCTAACTTTATAGTTATTGGATTGTATATAACATTTGGCAATTCATTTTTGGAAGAAATATTTTTTAGGGGATTTATTTTTCTAAATCTCTATGAATTAAATTTAAAAAAAACAGCATATATATATTCCTCAGTACTTTTTGCAGTATATCATATAGGGATATTTATAACTTGGTTTAATATTTGGCTTATTTTATTAGCACTTATAGGATTAATACTTATAGGTTTAGTGTTTAATTGGTTAGATACTAAGTCGAGTAACTTTATTAATTCTTGGATAGTTCATATATTAGCTGATGTTGGAGTTATATTAGTTGGGTTAAAAATATTTGAGATTATTTAGAAGAAGGGAAGATATTATGAGAATAAGAAAAATTATTTATTCATCTTTAATGATTGCTTTAATAGTCGTTGCTCAACAAATCAAGATCACATATGTTACAGGAATATTAGTTAATGCAATATTGTTCTGTAGTGTTTATTTTATAGGAATAAAATATGGAGTTATTGTTGCTATTGCTTCTCCATTTTTAGCTCATTTATTTGGTATTATGCCTTTGTTTATTGTTATTCCGTTTATTGCAGCTGCAAATACAATTTATTGCATACTTCTAACAGTATTGAAAAAAATCAACATATATTTATCTGTTGTAGTAGCTTCGATAAGTAAATTTCTGTTCCTTTATGTAATAGTAAACTATATAATAACTATACCAGCTATCGCAAGAGCAGCACTTAGTTTACCACAATTATTCACTGCATTAGGTGGTGGGGCTATAGGTATTATTCTTTATTCAAGATTAAAAGATACAATTCGACTGTAATTATATTTAGTTAGTGTTCTTCAGGTTAAATTGTCAATAACTTATGAATCTCACTTTTTTTATAGAGTTTTAATACCAGTTTTAGGAGAACGAAAGATAGTGTGATTATCAGAGCAAATAATTTGAGGAACACCAAAATCAAGGCAACATTGGCGCATAGTTTCAAGATAGCCATACAAACATTCATTCTGAGT
>JBKGYG010000070.1:0-7575 GCA_046546235.1 Eubacteriales bacterium
CAAATGAATTACTAGAATGGATAGGAGCCGACGAAGAAACTATAAGATTATATGAATTAAGAGAAAAGGCAATACACGATGAAGTGACAAGGCTTCAGGGCGCTAGAAAAGAGGGAATGGAGAAAGGAGTAGAAAAGGGAATAGAAAAAGGAAGAAAAGAAGGTATGGTATTAGCAGCTAAAAATATGTTAGAAAACGATATAGATATAGAAACAGTAATGAAGGTAACAGGATTAAAAATTGAAGAAGTAAAGGACATAAAGGAAAATTTACATTAGTAAAAAGACAATTTTATTCACATTGAGACACATAAAATTTTACACTCTCCTAGATATGTATTGTTTCTTATTCTAGCAATTCAAAGATTTTAATGATAGACATTGGTGTATTACTATAGTTAATTATTTTGTTTCTAATAAATTAATATCCCCATACATTGTTACTTTAACTTTATAAGTTTCACCTTTATACTCGTATTCAATTTCTGCAGTACGATAGCCTTCCTTATTACGATGAGCAATATTTGAATAAAAGTAATAACAGTTGTCTTTTATCTTTTCAAATGAAGCATAACCCCAAGAGGTTATATTATCATATGTAAATTCATATACAACAAATCTCTTGCCACCAATATCTTTTTTGTTAAGGATTGTCATTTTATAAGGATAAATATTTAAATCATTTCTTAATCTTTTTTTAAGATGATTTAGGATATCATTTTTCTTTAAAGGCTCTTCCCCAAGGCCTAGTTGAAAATTGATTGTTTCAAAAACATAAGTATGATTTCGTATCAACATAAGAATAAGAATAATGCCAATAAATATAATAAGTTTTTTCACTTTCACCTCTCCTTTTTTTAAAATTGATATGAATTACCCCATAAAATTCACTTGTTAGTTATATTATGAAATAACGATAAGCTCATAAGGTTTTCAGCACATTAATATTATACAGTAAATTTAAAATAGTGCATAGTTGTATTAAAGGTAAACCAATTTTTAAAGATTATAATAAAGCATTTAGTCAAGCGTTAGTAGATTATAAAGATGTTATTAATGCTATTGCTAAAGAATTTAATTTAAAGAAACTAAATAAGAATAATTATCAAGTTTATAAAACTTATGGTTGGGAATTAACTACTGTAAGACAAGGGACGTTTAAGTTGTATGATTATAAAATCAATGGCAAAAAAAGTTCAACAGGAATTTATCATATAATGTTAAGGGGTATAGATAAAAGAAATATATTTCTTGATGATGAAGATAGAAAAAAATTTATAGAAGATAAAAAAGGCTAAAGAAAAAGCTAACTTTGATATATATGCTTATTGCCTAATGGACAATCACATACACTGCTAATAGTAAGTATTAGTCAATTGAGTAGAGTTTTAAGACTAGGAAAGTCAATTGTAGAAAAGGCTACTAAGTGACAGTTTAAAAAGATGCATATGGAAAAGGAGGGTTACATTGGAACATAATAACGATTTACTCATTTATCAGACAGAAGATGGAAAAACAATATAAAAAATATCTATGCTTTAGCACGAATTTATAAATAATGTTTTAGAGGGGGACTGACTTTGAAAGAGAACAACAATAATATTATAGATATTTCAACTTTTAGGAAAAATCCTTATCTAGATAAAATGGTAGAATATCCAGAGTACTATGAGTATGAAACAATTCAATCTTATGAAGAATGGTTTGATGACTTAGATATTCATACGATTCCTCTTGGTGGGGTGTCTGTAAACATAAATAAGCTCAAAAAACAAAAAGTCTTAACCAGTATATTGTTTAATAAAGAAAAGTTCTCTATTGAGGCAGCTCTCGAGTGGTTAGATATCTATAATGTTGCTTTAAGTGATGAGGTTGAAGTTGAAAATGCATCTGAGGTTATCGATTTTGTGCGTTTTGAAGGTAAAAATCTCATTTGTTATAAAAAAGGGAGACATATTTTAACGATTGATGAAGAAAAGGCTATTGAAGTAACCAAAGAATATGAGACCTATCAAAAATACGTAGATTCAAAACAATCTAAAAGGGTTAATAGGTCAGATCAAATGATCATCTATTGGTGTGAAGAAAAAGAGCAACACAAAATGTTACTTGAGGACTTTCAAAGATTGGAGTTTGATGAAAATGATGTGATCCTTTGTAACGGTTTAAAGGTAGATGTTGATTATATAGATTTGTATGATATTAAAACTTTAGGGTTTTATAAATATACTAAGGATCAAGCAATTGCAATTATTGAAGATATCAATACAGATATCTATATTAATATCCATAAAGACATAAACGGTAGAAGCATTTATGATATTAAGTTTAATTACATCATAGATATGGAAGGGGTTACCCCTATTGATTCTAATATAGAAAAAAAGTCCCTTCGGATAGTAATGGTTGAGGAAAATTTGGTATCGACAACATGGAGGGTATATCTAACTGAAAGTGATGACGGACCTTTTTATAAAGTTCGACAAGATATGGAAACAGAAAGTATTGTTTATTATAGTGGCAAGGGAGCTAGGCCTCAATATGTTATGGAGCCATTATCGCTATTTCCTTATGAGAGTAAAACAATTAGTGAAGTAATTTTAAAAGATATGGAAACTAAAGGTTTAAAAGGTTTTATAATAGAAAATACACCTTGGGAATAATACTAGATAAAAAATTATAAAATATGTATATTTACATATATATGTATGAGAAATTTCATAAATCGAAGTAAGTTTACGAGAGTAAATGTTAAGAGGCGTTTCATTTGTCTAGCAAGTCAAAAGAAGGCAAGAGTGTAAGAATTTAACATTGTGTTTAGCTTGACTTTATAATATCATAATAATAATAGGGATTGTCAACCTAATTTCTATTTATTATGGAAGATAGGTAAGTTTAAATCAGATTAACTTTACAATGTTCCAATGAAATCATGCACGGAAGCGAATAGGAAAAGATTAATGAAATAATAATACATAAGAAAAGGGGTAGCACAATGTGTAAGAATAAAATTATATCAATAGCTGCAGTAATATTAGTATTAGTGATTAGCTTCACAGGATGTACTCAAGAAGTAGATTCGACAAAGGAGCAAGAAGATGTAAATCAACCAATAGAAACGCCTCAAGAAAAAACAGAAGAAGTTGAAGAAAGAACAGAAGAACAAGAAGGAACTGAAGAAAGCGAAAATCAAGAAGAAGTTGAAAATGAAAATGAAGAAATCGAAGAAGAAACACCTGACCAAAATAGCGATAATGTTATAGGTCAAGAGGTTTATATCAGTGTAAATAAGTTGAACGTTAGAGTAGAAAAAAATGCCCAAAGTAAATCCCTTGGAAACTTATATAAGGGAAGGGGAGTAAAAGTTATTGAAGAAGTTGAACAAGAAGATACAACTTGGTATAAGATTGAATTTGAGAATGCTGAGAATAATAATGAAGGTTGGATTTCATCCGAATATACAGTTAAGGATATAAATGAGCTTCATTCATCATCAACCCTTTTTGATGATAAGGAAATGAATGATTACTTTACATCACCAAACCTTTTTGAAGATAATACAGTTGTTGCTTATTACGGTCATCCTAATTCGAAAATAATGGGGATTGTGGGACGTCATCCCAAGGAACAACTTATATCTCTAGTGCAAAAGACTTCTGAAAAATATGATGCCGTTAACGGCAATAAAAGCGCCATACCAGCAATATACCTTGTTTATGGAACAGCCCAGCCTGAAGGAAGAATTGGTATGATTAATTATGACCTTGTGATGTCATATATTGAGGAGGCTTATAAGAATGGTGTCTTAGTATATCTTGATCATCAAATAGGAAGACATTCACCCAATGAAGCAATTAATGAACTCTTGCCTTTTCTGAGATATCCCAATGTCCACCTGGCTCTTGATCCGGAATGGCGTACTGATAAGCCAATGAAAGAGGTAGGTTATTTAACTGGAACCGAAATTAATGAAATTCAAGAAACTATGCGTGAATATATTATTGCTAATGAAATACAGGGTAAACGTCAGTTTGTTTTTCATCAGTTTCTTGATACGATGATACATGATATCGAGGAAGTATCCAGTAATTATGATCCAGTATTACTTGTACACAATACATCTGGATGGGGTTCTCCAGAGGGAAAGATAGCAACCCATACCAGAAATGCCAAGACAACAAACATACCATACAAAGGCTTTAAGTTATGGTATTACTATTCTGATAATTCAGGTGTCCACTATGATAGTCCGTTAATGACGCCAGAGCAAGTTTTGGATCTTAATCCGCAACCTGGGCTTATTATTTATCAATAATTAGTACCTAGCAAAGGGTAAAATTAAAAAAAGTAACTAAGTGATTTTTAATAAGAAACAAACTATAAAGATGTCTTAAAAAGGAGTAGCTTACTTATAAGCTACTCCTTTCAGATTGTCATTACGGTCGCCTGCCTCTTATTAATGAAAGGACTAAAGAGATTACGAATAGAATTAAGAATATAAAGAATATAAGTTTTGCAATTTCAATAGCAGCTCCTGCAATTCCAACAAAACCGAAGAAGGCTGCAATAATTGCAACTATCAAGAAAACTAAAGTCCAACGTAAAATAAGAATCTCTCCCTTCGTATATAAGAATAATTATCAAATAATAACTTATAAAAAGCATATCATATAATAAATGAATAGTCAAATTACTTGAGGATATTTGTTTTTGTTTTTTGATAATACTAATAAAATTATAGCTCATTTCTAATAGTGCTTAAGAAAAATTCTTTAATAAAACATTGTAGGCTTTTAAAAAACATGGTACAATATGAGTATAATTGAATATAGTAATATAAGAGGAGGTAAAAATACCATGGTTAAACTTTTTAAGGCACTAGGTGATGAAAATAGACTTAGGATATTAAATCTATTAATGAACAATGAACTATGCGTTTGTGAAATAGAAGTAATTCTTGAAATGACACAGTCAAATGTTTCTAGGCATTTAAGCAAGCTTAAGAGTGTTGGATTAATTGATTCATTAAAAAAAGCCCAATGGGTACACTATAAAGCAAGTCAAGAATTTGTAAATGAAGACTTACTCTTTGAATATCTAAATAAAAACTTTAAGACAAAAGACTTATTTGTTAATGACTTAAAAAGATACAGTAAATACAAAGAAAACAATATAGATTGTCAATTGATTGCAAAAAATAAAGATAAAGTTCTAGAAGCAATAAAATAAGGAGGATTTAAGATGAAAGGTAAAAAGGAAGTAAAAGATTACAAAGGTATGAGTGTGTTTGAACGTTATTTAACAATTTGGGTAGCGATTTGCATAATTGTTGGTGTAGCTATTGGAAAGTGGTTGCCAGCTATTCCAGAAACACTTAGTGAATATGAATATGCAAAAGTTTCGATACCAGTAGCTATACTGATATGGTTAATGATTTTTCCAATGATGCTTAAGATTGACTTCTCAAGTATAGTAAGAGCAACTAAGAAACCTAAAGGATTAACTATAACTTGTGTGACAAATTGGTTAATAAAACCCTTTACTATGTATTTAATAGCTGCATTTTTTTTGAAGTTCGTTTTTAAGGCTTGGATTGGTACTGATTTAGCTGATCAATATTTAGCTGGAGCAGTCCTTTTAGGTGCAGCTCCTTGTACTGCCATGGTATTTGTATGGAGTCACTTAACAAAAGGGGACCCAGCATATACATTGGTTCAAGTTGCTGTTAATGATTTGATTCTTTTAGTTGCGTTTACACCAATTGTTGCGTTACTCTTAGGTGTGACTAATGTAAATGTACCTTATGATACATTATTCTTATCTGTGCTATTATTTGTAGTTATTCCTTTGGTTGGAGGATTTTTAGCGCGAAAATATATAATTAAGAAAAAAGGATTAGAATATTTTGAGAATGTGTTTGTAAAGAAATTTAATAATATCACAATTATGGGATTGTTATTAACTTTAATAATAATATTTTCATTCCAGGGTGAAATTATTTTAAATAATCCTCTTCATATTGTGCTAATAGCAGTACCACTTATCATACAAACATTTTTAATATTCTTTATTGCTTACTTTTGGGCTAAAAAGTGGAAGTTAAAGCATAGTATTGCAGCGCCAGCTGGAATGATAGGAGCAAGTAACTTTTTTGAATTAGCTGTAGCGGTTGCTATATCACTGTTTGGATTAAAATCTGGAGCTGCACTTGCGGCAGTTGTTGGTGTACTAGTTGAAGTGCCAGTAATGTTAACCTTAGTTAAAATTGCAAATAGAACAAGAGGTTGGTTTGAAACAGAATAAAATTAACATCCCACAAATATTTGTTAAGTTTTAACGAGGTTAAATAGTTTTAATGTTAAAGAAGAAAATAATAATAAATCAAAAATTTGTTTATGTAAGTATTGAATATATAGTAACAAATAGGTTATAATTGAATCCATAACAATGACATCCTTTCTTTTCTTTGTTGAAATTGTGTTGTGGTGATTCAATTATAACAGAAAAAAAGGGGGTTATTGTTTTTTTTGATATAAAAAACTCTGTAACCCTTGAAAATAAAAGATTTAAATTAAATAAAGTAGTGTAAAAGTTTACACTACCTAGATTAAAGAGGAGGTAGAGAGATGAGAATACTTGTTATCGGCTCAGTTGCTGCAGGAACATCAGCTGCAGCAAAGGCTAGAAGAAATAATGATGAAGCAGAAATAGTAATTTATGAAAAGGACAAGGATATCTCTTATTCAGGTTGCGGATTACCGTATTATATTGGTGATAAAGTAAAGGATATTGGAGAGCTTACACCTAGAGATAGTCTATTCTTTAAGAAAAAGTATAATATTGATGTCTTAACAGAGCACGAAGTTTTAAATATAGACGTTAAAAATAAAGAGTTAACAGTTAAAAACTTGAATACAAGCGAAGTTTTTATTGATAACTATGATAAACTAGTGATTGCGACTGGAGCTACCGCTTTTACACCAAGAGTAGAAGGAATAGATAGAGATAATGTATTTACTTTGAGAAATGTTCAAAGTGCTATAAAAATAAAAAAGTACATCCAAGAGAAAAAACCCAAAAACGCTGTAATAGCAGGCACTGGATTTATTGGTTTAGAGGTTCTTGAGAATCTATTGTCAAAAGGGATAACTGTAAATCTTGTAGAAAAAATGAATAAAGTAACGCCTAATCTAGATGAAGATATGGCAAATTACCTTGAAAATGAACTAGTAAAAAGAGGTATTAGTATTTTTAAAAATACAAGCATCATTGAGATTAAAGATGATAAGGTAGTTCTAGAGAACGGCAAAGAAATAGACAGTGATATGGTAATTATGGCAACTGGAGTTAGGCCCAATATTGCATTGGCAAAAGAAGCTGGTATTGAAATCGGTATTACTGGTGCAATTAAAGTTAATAACAAAATGCAAACTAATATAAAAGATATTTATGCTTGTGGTGACTGTATTGAGACTTTTTCTGTTATTACAGATAAACCAGTGTATAGACCGCTAGGATCAACTGCAAACAAAACAGGGAGAATAGCAGGAGACGTATTAACGGGTGGTTCATTAGA
>JBKGYG010000071.1:0-7034 GCA_046546235.1 Eubacteriales bacterium
TAACTTTACATAAGTTAATACCACACTCATCATATACTGCTGGAGCAGCAATTGTAAGCAATTCTGGTTCCCCTAATGGTGGGCAAACACAAGCATCTTCCAATGGAGAAACTGGCTCTGGTTGACATACTGGACATACATCATCAACTTCTCTTCCCATTACTCTTCCCCCAGGTCTATTAAAGCATATTTTACAATTAGACAATATATTTTCCTCCTCTTTCATAAAGTTTATTTCAATATATTCTATGAATAAATTGTCCCTTTGGTTACAATGATTACCTTTTTTGCATATTATTTTTTTATTTGAATATATATTTAATAAAACGCTATTAGGAGGTATGTACTTTGTCCTATTTGTTAAAAAGAGAGAAAGAGCAACTAGAGTATCTATCTATTATAAATAATAACCTCTATTACAAGTTGTTTCCTAATAAATCCCATCAAAGGTTAACAACTTTAGCCAGAAATGTTAATGGAACTTATACTGCTACTCTTGATGAAAACAAAAAAATACATATTATATACAAAAACAATGAAAACAAAATTATACACTTAAATGAAGAAAACAAAAAATATAACCGCACTATTTTATTAGATGATAAAAATGATACATATAAAATCTCTAATATTAAATTAATAACTTTTAATCAAAATTTGTTCCTATTTTATACAGCATTAAATCCTTATGATAATACCTATGACCTAATATTTCATCAAATTAATGATACGAACGCTTCACCACAATCATTAATTTCACTATCAAATTTAAATTCATCTTATGACCTTACTGTTACTAATAATAAACTATATCTCCTTTGTATAACAAAGCAAGAAAACTATGAACTTTGCTTATACTCCTATGATGCAACTAACAATAACTGGCTATTAGAAAGTTCTATTAAAAATCAGAGCAATCCTATTTTATACACTACTTGTTGCAATGATGCTTCAGGCTACTTACATTTAGCGTATATAAATGAACAATTTGGTCAAAATCAATTATATTATATAAATACTAATGATAAAAAAGAAAAATTAATTCATACTTCTCCATATGAAATAAATCCTGTTATTTTTAAATATAAAGATTTTCTTTGGATCAATTGGATTGAAAACAAAAAAAATAATTTTGTCTTTTCAATTGATCAAGGAGTTAATTTCAGTAATACAACAAAAGCTTCTTTACAAGATGATTTTAAAATAATACATTTTGTCAATTCCATAGATAGTCTAAATGGCAATAAGTTTTATGGAAGTGTAAATCAAATACCTACTATTTCTATTCTTAGCAATATTGATATTGACAATATCTTACTTACAAATAATTTAAATAAGGAACTCAATCTTCTAATTAAGAATTTACAAAACAACCAAAATCCCAATAAAAATAACACCGAAGATATAGAACAATTAATAGATGTTCAAAAAAATATAACTTCTCAATACAATGACCTATCAGAAATGGCTAAAAGACTTCAAGAAGAAGGGAAAAAATGGAAAACAAAATGTTTAAAATCTGAACTTGAGGTGAAAAAGTTAAAAAAAGAAATAGGTGTATTAAAATCAAATAATACAACAGCAACTAGAGAAGTTAAAACTGCAGAATTACCAGTTTCAGAAAATACAACAACCAACGAACAATAATTAGTAAATATATCCATCTACTTAACCTAGATGGATTTTTATTTTTATGTTACTATAGAAGTGCTAAGACATATTACAAATTAATATTACTCTTAATAGGAGATTGCCTTATGATTAACAAAGATAAATATGACTTATTTTTTGAACATAGAGAAAACCTTATTTTTCAATATAAAAAAGGTGATTTAACAAAAGATGAATTTATAGAAGAAAATTATAATTATATTATATCGATGGATGCAAAACCTTTCAAAAAAATTGATTATATGAATAAAGCTATTTTTAATTATCAATATTATAATGCTTTAGCTAAATATTATCAAAAAAAAGCACATTATTTACCTAATCATAACTTAAAACAAAAACAAATTTTCTTTGATAATACGAATTATTATTACAAAAAAAAAGATAACACTACTATTCAAACATTAAAGCTAATTGATTATAAAAACGTAAGAGCTTATTGCGTTAAAGTAAAGTCTTCTAACCTAAAAAATAAATTATTTGAAATTGTATTTGACGATTATGAAAATCTTATATTTCACTCTACAAGCCCTTTTATTAAAGAACGCTTAATTGAAGAAGGAGTTTTTCAAAACACAAAAAAGACTTCTGTAATTGATAGTTATATCAATCAAAAGTTTTAGTGTTAAGGACAATACTTAAATCTCCTTAAATAATTATTTTCTTTACTAAATAGCATAAAAAATATATACAAATATTTAACCTAAATGTTTTGTATATATTTCTCTGTGGAAATTTCTTAAATTATTATTTACAAACTGAGAGGTTGTTGGAAACACCAACAACCTCTTATTAAGTTACTTTATTATTTGTTGAATCTGTGGCCTAAATTTTTTTTGTTTAAATTTCGATTCATTTTTACGAATAAAATAATAAGAAAAACCTAAAAAAACAAAACCAGTTAATATGCTTAAATACTCTGCCAAATCAAAATCTATTAAATAACCAATATAATATCCTACAGCTAGCCCTACTAAAAGAGCGATAAGAGGAATAGTATACATAATCAAAACTGCTTTTATAAAATTTTCTTGTTCTAAGTAAATTGCAACTTTATCGCCTAATTTAGCACCGCATTTATTTTCTGCTTCAATTATCATTTCTTTTCCTTCAATACCAACAGTACAAGCACGACATTTGTCACAAGCTTCCGTTCTCATCATTTTAACAATTGCATACTCATTTTTTAAGTCAATTACAATTCCTGTCTCTTGCATATGTCACCTCTGTCATTAAAAATGATTAAGCTTTTTTATCTTCTTCTTTTCCTTCATCTTTCATATCAATATTTTGTTCTTCATACTCTAGTGTATCCATAATATCATCTTCTATTTCATCATTTTCTTCTATCTTCTTACTATCATTACTATCTAATAATATTCCTATTCCAAAAACTATTAATAACACAGCTAATAATACTGCTGATAAATTAATATCTTCAAACTTCTCTTTGTAATGATATAATGCCATATCCCATCCACCTAAAATAATCAAAATCGCAGCTGGAACAAGAGTCCATTGTCTTAATTTGACCAAATATATTGTCATAAAAGCTAATCCGAGGCATATGTAAAATACCGCATTACTTGTATCTTGAAACTGTGAAAACTCTTTAAGAACTCTAGAAACACCTATCCAAAAAAGAACAGACCCCCAAATTAGATACCCTGATTTCTTTTTTGTGAAATATGCTCCAAAAAGAATTATTCCTGGAATAAGAAAAGCAAAACTATCTTCCAAATATGGTCCAATCACGCTAATATTAGGCACTATATCTTTCAAACCTACATATGCCATAATTGTAGCTATAAGTCCAATCCATGTTTTTTGTGTAGAATAATAAAACCAAAACAAAATCAAAGAGCCAAGTAAAAATGGTAACCCTTCCCATAGATTATACTCGAAGATTTTATCCAAGAAAACGTAAACGCCTAAAACTATAAATGTAACTCCAAAAACTACTCTTGAATCATTTTTTTTCATATAATCACCTTACCCCATTCAAATTTTTTAAAATGCATTGTTAACTGATGAGAAACATGCAAGAAACTAAAAAACAAATTTATTTATATAATTTTATAAATTTGATTCACTATAATTAATTATAAATTCTAATTATATGATAAATTTAATTAATATCAGTTTAACATATTATTTTCGATATTAAAAGTGTATTAACAAAATTAAAATGGAGTAAGAGCAAAAAATTTAATCTAATTCAATTTTATCTATTTTAAGACTTAATTCTTCTAACTGTTTATTTTCTACACTTCCTGGTGCATCAGTCATTGGGCAAGATGCATCTTTTATCTTTGGAAACGCAATAACATCACGAATACTATCTTCTTTAGCCATTAACATGACAATACGGTCTAACCCATAAGCGATACCACCATGTGGAGGCACACCATATTTAAATGCATTTAACAAGAAACCAAAACGGTCATAAGCTTCTTCCTTAGTGAATCCAAGTGCTTCAAACATTTTTTCTTGTATATCTTGTTGATAAATCCTTATACTACCTCCCCCAATTTCAACACCATTTAAGCAGATATCATATGCTTTTGCCCTTACTTTACTTGGATCTGTATTTAACAAATGTAAATCTTCTTCCATAGGCATAGTAAATGGATGATGTTTTGCAACATAACGTTTTTGTTCTGCTGACCATTCTAATAGTGGAAAGTCAGTAACCCATACAAATTTATACTCATCTTTATTAAGGATATCTAATCTTCTAGCTATTTCAAGACGAAGATTACCAAGAACATCATAGACAACTTCATTCTTGTCTGCACCAAACAAGATAAGATCTCCAGGTTTACCATCTACTTCTTTAACAATATTTTCTATCTCTTCTTCTTTTAAAAACTTTGTAATAGCTGATTTATAACTTCCATCTTCATTAATAGCAATCCAAGCCATACCTTTTGCTCCACAACTTACAGCAAATTCACCTAAAGAATCAATAGTTCGTCTAGGGAAATTTCCACAGCCATTTGCATTAATGGCCCTAACACTTCCACCGTTATTAATAGCTGATTTAAAGACCTTAAATCCACAATCTTTAACAATATCAGTTAAATCAACCAGTTCAAATCCAAACCTTGTATCCGGCTTATCAGATCCAAAACGGTTCATAGCTTCTTTATATGTTAATCTTTCTATTGGTAATTCTATATCTAAGTTAAGTACTTCTTTAAATAATTTTTTCAATAGTCTTTCGTTAATATTAATAACATCATCAACATCAACAAATGATAATTCCATATCTATCTGCGTAAATTCTGGTTGACGATCTGCTCTTAAATCTTCGTCTCTAAAGCATTTTACTATTTGAAAATATCTATCATAACCTGATAGCATAAGTAATTGCTTAAATATTTGCGGTGATTGAGGTAATGCGTAAAAACTTCCTGAATGTACACGACTAGGTACTAAATAATCTCTTGCACCTTCTGGTGTGCTTTTAGTTAGCATTGGTGTTTCAATTTCTAAAAATTCTTCTCCATTCAAGAATTCTCTAGTTAAATTAGTAACTTTATGTCGCATAATAAGGTTTTGCTGTAAATCTGGCCTTCTTAAATCTAGATACCTATACTTTAACCTTAAATCTTCCTTTACATTACTATTCTCTTCAATTTGAAAAGGAGGAGTTTCCGCATCAGACAATATCCGTAATGATTTAGCTCTTACTTCTATCTCTCCAGTAATAAGATTTTCATTTACTGTTTCCTCTGAACGTTTTTCTACAACTCCTTCTACAGCAATAACAAACTCACTACGAAGTTTTTCAGCTTTTGCAAATCCTTCATCACCAATACTACTTACATCAAAAACAACTTGTAGTATTCCAGTACGATCTCTAAGATCAATAAAAATAACTCCACCTAAATCTCTTCTTTTTTGAACCCATCCCATAACAGTAATATCTTGATCCATATTAGATAAAGAAATCTCAGTACAACGGTGTGTTCTCTTTAAGCCTTTCATCGATTCTCCCATGTTTTTTACCTCCATATTTATTCTTTCGTTTTATTTGATATCATAAAATCTACTAATTGATCGAGTGAAACTTCTACTTGTTCACCTGTTTCCATATTCTTGACATTTGCTTTATTTTCATTAACTTCATTTTCTCCAATAATAACTGTATGACGTGCATCTATTTTGTTAGCATATTTCATCTGTGCTTTTACACTTCTACCTAAAAAGTCAGTTTCTGTTTTTATTCCTTTATTTCTTAATTTGTGAATGATTCTAAATGAATCAGCAAGGGCAACATCACCTATAATACCTACATATAATTCTACGGGTTGTTCCACATCCAAATCTATTTTTTCATTCTCTAAGAAAAGTAATATTCTTTCTAATCCTATACCAAACCCTACTGCCGGGATTTCTTTTTTACCTATTTCATTAATCAGATTATCATAACGACCCCCTCCACAAAGAGTAAATCCTTCTGAATTAATGAATTCAAATACTGTCTTAGTATAATAATCTAATCCCCTTACTATATTAGGGTTAACAATATAATCAATACCAAGAGCTTCTAATAATATTTTTAGTTTTTCAAAATGATTATGACATTCTTCATCAAGATAATCTATTGTCTTTGGTGCATCCTTTACTAATTTATTACAGTTAGGAACTTTACAGTCCAAAACTCTTAATGGATTCTTTTCCATTCTTTCTTTGCAAGTCTCACAAAAAGAATCTTTATTCTCTTTAAAATAATTTGTTAAAACTTTGTTATACTCTTTTCTACAAGTTGGACAACCGATACTATTAATATGTAACTTAGCATCCTTTATTCCTATTTTATTGATAAGATCACATAGCAAAGAGATAACTTCAACTTCAGCTTGAGGTTTTGAAGAGCCATAAAATTCTACTCCAAATTGGTGATGTTGTCTAAATCTACCTGCTTGAGGTTTTTCATAACGAAAAGCAGGAGTGAAATAAAATAATTTAGTTGGTTGGGGGTTAGCGTACATATTATGTTCTAGAAAAGCTCTAGCAGCACTTGCCGTCCCTTCTGGCTTTAAGGTAATGCTTCTATTCCCCTTATCTTCAAATGTATACATTTCTTTTTGAACAACATCCGTAGTTTCTCCAACACCTCTTAAAAATAATTCTGTATGTTCGAATACAGGTGTTGAGACTTCATCAATATTATAATATTGACAAATATCCCTGATAATAGATTCTACTTTACGTCTTACTAATATTTCTTTACCAAACCAATCTTTCGTGCCTCGTGGTGCTTGTGTTAGCATTATTTTCCCTCCTAGTATGGAATATTTAAAGGACAAAAGTGGCTTCGCCACGTTCGCAACGCGATTTGTCCCACCACCTTA
>JBKGYG010000072.1:0-7031 GCA_046546235.1 Eubacteriales bacterium
AGTTATAATAGTAAGTTGTGGAGGACAAGAGGATAATCCTTATAATAATACAAATGAAAATACTAAAAATGCAAGTAAAGAAGATGAAAAGGGCTCAATTGATAATAAAGATGAACAGGAATTAGAAGATGAAGAATATATTCCAGCTGTTGATTTTTCATTGGATGATGGGAAAGGTAATAATATAACTTTATCTGATTATAAAGGGAAATTTGTATTTATTAATTTCTGGGGGACTTGGTGTCCCTACTGCGTAGATGAGATGCCATTATTGCAAAAAACATATGATGAGTATAAAGAAGATATTGAAATTATAGCTGTTAATGTTCAATCTATTTCAAAAGAAAAATCAGTTGATTATGTTTTGGATTGGTTAGATGAAAGAGATATAACTTTTAAGAATGTTTTTGATATGGATGGAAGCATTGCAAATGCTTATCATGTTACAGGGTACCCAACAACTTATATTGTGAATAGAGAAGGTGATGTAGTAAGTTATATACCTGGCAAAATAGATGATAATATGATGGAACAAGTATTAGACTTCATTTTTGACTAACTCTACTATAAGGTTTAATAACAAAAAGACAAAATTATAAGTCAAAGGGAATAGCGGTTATGAAAGATTTTTTCACTAGTTCCTGAATAACTTTTGGTTTTGTCTTTTAGAATAATTAATCTTAATTATTGAAATGATACAAGTAAAACATTATAATAAATATATAAAATAATAATTATTTTAAAACACATAAGATATGGTTAGTTAGCTCAAAGATAAATATAATATCAAAGGGGGTATCATAATATGCTATGTGAAAGATGTGCAAAAAATCCAGCAACAGTATATTTAACTAAAATTATAAATGGTAAAAAAACAGAAGTACATCTATGTGAACAGTGTGCTAGTGAAACAGAAAAGGTTTATTTAGATAAACAATTATCTTTTCAGAATTTGCTTTCTGGATTACTTGATATGACTGAGAATCATCCTCAAAAAGTAGAAAATAAATCAGACAATGTTTCTTGTCCAGTATGTCATATGACTTATAAAACTTTTAGGAAAACAGGTAAATTTGGCTGTGCAAATTGTTATGAAACCTTTGGTTTATATTTACCACCAATATTAAAAAGAATACATGGGAATTATGTTCATACAGGGAAAATGCCTAAAAATGCTAAAAAACAAATAGTTGTAAAAAGAAAAATTGAAGATTTGAGGTATAAACTAAAAAAAGCTGTACAAAAAGAAGAATTTGAAGAAGCAGCTCGTTTAAGAGATGAGATTAGGGAATTAGAAAAAAAGGGGGGTCAGTCTTAATGAAATGGTATGAAGATACTAAATCAGGAACACATGACGTAGTTATTTCAAGTAGAATAAGATTGGCTAGAAATCTTGAGAACTATCCTTTTGGAAGTCGTTTGGTTAAGGAACAAGCAGAAAAACTCACAAATGAAGTTAAAAAAGGTTTTTTTCAACAGTCAGATACAGCAAAGCAATACTTTGATTTTATAAATGTTAATTCAGTAACTAATTTGGATAAAACTGCCTTAATGGAAAGGCATGCTATAAGTCCTATGTTTATAAATAAGGAAACCGCTACAGGTATGATATTATCAAAAGATGAAAGTATAAGCATTATGATAAATGAAGAAGATCATGTAAGAATACAGTGTATAGTACAAGGAATGAATATAGAAAAGACATTAGAAGAAGCAAATAAGCTTGATGATTTGTTAGATAGTTATCTTCATTATGCATTTGATGACAATTATGGGTACTTGACTTCTTGTCCAACAAATCTAGGAACAGGGTTAAGGGCTTCATATATGATACATGTTCCAGCACTTGAGTCAACAGGGAAATTACGATTTATTCTTGATGCAATTGGAAAGTTTGGGATTACAGTAAGAGGTATATATGGAGAAGGGACTCAAGGAGAAGGGAGTGTCTTTCAGATATCTAATCAAATAACACTGGGACAATCAGAAGAAGAAATTATTGAAAATCTAAATAGTATAACTAACCAGATAGTTGAGCAAGAAAGATTGCTTAGAAATAACTTAATAAAAGAAAAAAGATATCAACTTGAAGATTCAATATATCGAGCATATGGAATATTAACAAATGCAAGAGTACTTACATCTAAAGAAGCTATGACCTTTTTATCAGATATAAAAATTGGAATGGAACTTGGGATATTTGAATTAGAAGAAAAGAAAAAATTAAATATTTATGAACTAATGATGGCTATACAACCGGCTAATTTGCAAAAAAATACTCATAAATTTTTAAATGATGATGATAGGGACATAGAAAGAGCAAAATATATTAGAGAAAACTTGCCTAAAATAAAGTAACGAATGAATGGAGGAATATACTATGATGGGAAGATTTACTGAACGTGCTCAGATAGCAATAAATTTATCACAAGAATCAGCTAAACAACTAGGACATGGATATGTAGGAACAGAACATCTTTTACTTGGATTGATTAAAGAAGGTGAAGGTGTTGCTGCAAGGGTATTAAAAAGCCATGGAATAACAGAAGAAAGTCTTTTAGAAAAAATAAATCAACTAATTGTAAGCAATAATGTTCAAACAAAGGAACCAGAAGACTTTACACCTAGATCTAAAAGAGTAATTGAAATTAGTTTGCGAGAAGCAGTAAAAATGAATACTACTTTAATAGGGACAGAACATTTATTAATAGCTATTTTAAGAGAATCTGATTCAATAGCAGTTAGATTATTATCTACTATGGGGGCTAGTCCTCAAAAGATTTATCAAGACATACTTGCAGCATTGGGAGAAGATACTAGTGATGCTCAAAATGAATTTAATAAAAAAGCAACAAATAATGGGAAAACTGTTGATTCTACACCGACTTTAGATCAATTTAGTAGAGATTTAACTAATATGGCGAGGGAAGGTAAATTTGATCCAATTATCGGAAGGGACAAAGAAATAGAAAGAGTTATTCAAATTTTAAGCAGGAGAACAAAGAATAACCCTTGTTTAATTGGAGAACCAGGAGTAGGTAAAACAGCTATAGCGGAGGGGTTAGCACAAAAAATAGTTGAAGGAAATATCCCAGAGATTTTGAAAGATAAGCGTGTTGTAGCGCTTGATTTATCAAGTATGGTTGCTGGTTCCAAATATAGAGGTGAATTTGAAGACAGGATTAAAAAAGCATTAGAAGAAATAAAAGTATCGGGGAACGTACTATTATTTATAGATGAAATGCATACAATAGTAGGGGCTGGGGCAGCAGAAGGAGCAATTGATGCTTCGAATATATTAAAACCGTCATTGGCAAGAGGAGAAATTCAATTAATAGGAGCTACCACATTAGATGAATATAGAAAATATATTGAAAAAGATGCTGCATTAGAACGCCGTTTTCAACCTGTCAAAGTAGATGAACCTTCGGAAGAAGAAGCCATTGACATATTAAGAGGATTAAAAGATATGTATGAAGCGCATCATAAAGTGCATATTAAAGATGATGCGGTGGTTGCATCTGTTAAATTATCCAATAGATACATTACAGATAGATTTTTGCCAGATAAAGCTATTGATTTAATTGATGAGGCTGCGTCAAAGGTAAGACTTAGTACTTTCACTGCGCCACCAGATATTAAAGATTTAGAAAGAAAAATAGAAGAATTAGAGAAAGATAAAGAGCTTGCAATAAAAACAGAAGAATATGAAAAAGCTGGAGAGATAAAAAGAAAACAAAATGAATTAAAGGAAGAACTAGAAAACTCAAAACTTGAATGGGAAAAGAAAAACGCTCAATCTGATATGATTGTGGGAGAAGATGAAATAGCTGATATTGTGTCAAACTGGACAGGAATACCAGTTAGAAAATTAGCAGAAGAGGAAACTGAAAGATTAAAAAAATTAGAAGAAACATTACATCAACGAGTAGTTGGTCAGGACGAAGCTGTTATTGCTATATCTAAAGCTATACGAAGAGGAAGAGTAGGTCTTAAAGATCCTAAAAGGCCAACAGGTTCATTCTTGTTCTTAGGACCAACTGGCGTGGGTAAAACAGAGCTTACTAAAGCATTAACAGAAGCAATGTTTGGTGATGAAGGTGCATTGATTAGATTAGATATGTCTGAATATATGGAAAAACACAGTGTATCTAAACTAATTGGTTCTCCTCCTGGTTACGTTGGACATGAAGAAGGAGGGCAATTAAGCGAAAAAGTAAGGAGAAAACCTTATTCTGTTGTATTATTCGATGAAATTGAAAAAGCACATCCAGATGTATTTAACATTTTGCTTCAAGTTTTGGATGACGGGCATATAACAGATTCGCAAGGAAGAAGAGTTGATTTCAAAAATTCTATAATAATTATGACATCTAATGTAGGAGCTAGGAATATAGTTTCACCTAAAAAATTGGGATTTGCATCTGAAGATAATGATGAGAAGAATTACGATGATATGAAAAAAAATGTTATGGGTGAAGTTAAACGATTATTTAGACCAGAGTTGCTTAATAGAATAGATGAAATAATAGTTTTCCATTCATTATCTAGAGAACATATTAAACAAATTGTAGAAATTATGATAGAGCGTTTAAGAAAAAGAATGGAACAAAATACAGGAATAACAATCGAGCTAAACAAAGAAGCAAAAGAATATTTAGCAGAAAAAGGATTTGATGAGACATTTGGTGCTAGACCTCTTAGAAGAACAATTCAATCTAAAGTAGAAGATAGATTAGCAGAAGAGATACTTGAAGGCAAAGTAAAAGAAGGGGATAATGTGTTAGTTACTTTGAAAAACAATGAAATAATTTTTAAGGTTAAATAATGTACTAGAATAAATAATAAAAATAAGCTATAATAAAACTTGTAAGTAAATAAGTAATATTTTTCGATAAATTAGGAGGGTTTTTAGGATGGCAGTAATAGTAGAGCTGATTAGAGAAGAGGCAGATAACACCATTAGTTTTGGAAATTATTTGTTAGAACAAAAAAAGAAAGTTCTTGACTTTGAGGTGAATGGTGATATATATAAAGTTAAAACTTATGATGAAATAACTAAGCTCGAAAAAAACGGTATACTTTTATATGAATCTGTTCCAGGAACAACTGTTCACAATTTTAATCTAACAGATAAGGAAGTTGATTTCACAGTAGAAGGAGTAGAAGATGCTCAGATAACTATAGAATTAGAAGCTGAAAAAGATTATAAACTTCTTGTAGATGAAGTTAATGTTGGAAAGGTAAAATCAAACCTTAGTGGAAAGATTAATTTTAGTGTTGATTTTGATGATAAGGGAAAACGAGTACAAATTAAAAAGATTTAATTATTCATTAATTAAAAGTCTATCTGCTATATAGTAGATAGACTTTTTTACAAACATGTATAATGGTAATAATATATTTTGGAGGAATTTAGATGGCTAAACAAAAAACTGTCTTTTTTTGTAAAGAGTGTGGGCATGAATCTCCAAGATGGATGGGACAATGCCCTGGATGTAGAGAGTGGAACACATTTGTTGAAGAGATTGTTTCATCAAAAAAAACAAAAAAAGTTTCTATATTAGATCAAGAAAAACATAGACCCAAGAAGTTATCAGATATAAACATGAGTGAAGATAAACGCATGTTAACATGTATTCAAGAGTTAGACCGTGTATTAGGTGGGGGAATCGTTACAGGATCATTAGTTTTGGTTGGAGGAGACCCAGGAATTGGAAAATCAACACTGCTTTTGCAAATGTGTAAAAATATTGCTGAAAGTGGGCGAAAGGTTTTATATATATCAGGAGAAGAATCTTTAAAACAAATAAAAATAAGAGCTGATAGATTGGAAGTTAAGACAGATAACCTTTTGCTATTATGTGAGACAAATGTATCGGCTATTGAAGATACAATCAAAAATGGAGTTCCAGAAGTTCTTATAATAGACTCAATTCAAACAATGTTTAAAGAAGAAATATCTTCAGCCCCAGGTAGTGTGAGTCAAGTGAGAGAGGTAACAAGTACAATTATGCAAATTGCTAAAGGTTTAAGTATATCAACATTTATAGTTGGACATGTTACAAAAGAAGGTTCTATTGCTGGGCCAAGAGTTTTAGAACATATGGTAGATACTGTTCTTTATTTTGAAGGAGACCGTCATGCAACTTATAGAATCTTAAGAGCTGTTAAAAATAGATTTGGTTCAACTAATGAAATAGGAGTATTTGAGATGAGAAATACGGGATTAGTTGAAGTTAATAATCCTTCTGAATTAATGCTTACAGGAAGACCTAAAGGGGTATCTGGTTCTGTAGTTTCTTGTAGCCTTGAAGGAACAAGACCTATGCTTGTGGAAGTACAAGCATTAGTAAGTCAAACTAACTTTGGAATGCCAAGAAGAACAGCCACAGGAACAGACTACAATCGAGTAATTCTATTAATGGCTGTTTTGGAAAAAAGGTTAGGGATGCAACTTGCAAGTTATGATGCATATGTAAATATAGCTGGGGGTATTAAAATAAATGAACCTGCTTTAGACCTTGGCATAATTTTGGCTATATCCTCCAGTTTTAAAAATCAAGCGATAGGTGCAAAAACTCTTGTTTTTGGAGAAGTTGGTCTTACAGGAGAAGTTAGAGCTGTTAATATGGCTGAGCAAAGAGTATTAGAAGCATCAAAAATGGGTTTCGATTTATGCATTATACCAAAGGCAAATTTAAAAAATCTTAATGTTAAAGGAATAAAGATAGAAGGAGTAGAAAATGTAGCAGAAGCGTTACATATATGTAATTGATTAAGAATATTATGCAGTTTAATCATTGTTTAGATAAATTAGAAGAAACTCTAGAAATAAAAATACTCCTTGACAACATTGTTCAGATGCTTTTAGCTTATCTAGCAAAAAGTTGTGATATGCATAGACAGTTTAAGAACAGTGAAAAAGTTATATTTTTATTATTATGAATGAATGGGGTATATATATTCAGATACTACCTTACCTTCAAGTAGTATCTTTCTTATTAATTAACCAAGAGTATTAGAACAGC
>JBKGYG010000073.1:0-6932 GCA_046546235.1 Eubacteriales bacterium
AATATTCAATCAGCTGGGACAAATCGCGTTGCGAACGTGGCGAAGCCACTTTTGTTCTATGTTCTTGGAATAATAATCACACCTAGTTACGATAATTTTACTCTAACTAAAGGTTGCTCTAACACGAAAGAACCGTCCCCTTGTGCGAAAGAACCATCCCCTTGTGTTTAATTTTATTTTATTATATAATTATTCAACAACAGCCATATATTCAATTGATACTACTTCATTGTTTTCTATCAGAAAAGAAAGCGTTGTATCACCCTTTTCATAAGTATATAACCCTTGATTCTCAGTATAATTTTCACCATACACTTCTAATACATCATCTAACGAAGAGAAAAGGTAAACTCCCTCTTTAGTAGTAACACTATCATCTAAAAAAATAACTGATAATACATAATCAACTCCGTCTACTTCATAAGTATGTAATTCAAATCCATTATAAGTATATATTTTATCCATACCATCAAATGCACAGCTAGGTGCTTCAAAATAATCTAAAGAATCACCTAATTTTTCTACAACTGTTTTAGCTTCTTGATTTATTGCTATAGTAACACCGTTGCTTTCAAATTCAAAACCACTTTCGTCGTTTTGTTTAGTTTTGTCTTTAGTTTGAGTTTTATCATTATCAACTTCAACAGTTTGATTATCCGTTGATGTAGGTTCAGCATCACTACAACCTACTAATAACAATAATACCAAAAGTATACTCAATTTTTTCATATGCAACTCACCTTTCTTATTCCTGACTTGGTGGTTTCCCACCATACATTTTAATATAACCATACTCTTCAAGCTCTTTATATTGTCTTTCTTTCATTTCATAATAAAAGTCTATTTTTTCTTGCCATACTTCACTTAGTTTTTCATCATTACGTCTATCTTCCAGTTGATATGTATCCCTTAATATTTCGCCAAAATAATCTGTTAGCTTTTCTGCTCCTGACAAATTCAAATGAAGTCCTGCATCATAAGTATCTTCATCAAAGTCAATTCCAACTTCATCTATTAAATCAAGAAAATTAATATACATTAAGTCATGTTCTTCTGAATATTCTTCCATTTGAGAATCCCACTCATCGTACCAATGAGGATATATTGTAGGTGCCTTTATTAACACTAAGTCTATATCATTATCTTTACATAATTTTACCATACGATCCAGATAATAGTAAGCATTTTCTCCTAATTGATAATCCGGTAATTTTTTAGCCTTAGGTATAGACTTTACTGGTTTTACATCTACTCTCATATAGTAACCATTATGAAATAACTTGTCTTTTTTAAACATATACTTAAAGTCCTCACCTGTTAACTCGCTCCATCTAGAATGATATCTTAATAAAGGAAAAATATAATCAATAATATTCTCATCTTCCATCATAGATGCTTTAATTGATCCTAGCTTTGATTTAGACAATTTCATACCATCTAATGTCATTCTATTATATGCTTCCTTTTGTGGTTCATTATACTTCATAGATAATACATTAAAAACCACTACATCAGGCTTCTCATATTTCAAAGTTTCTTCTAACAAATAGTAAGATTGCCATATTAATTGTTGTGCACTTCCTCGTATAAAACTAGTTATACCATATTTTTCCCATAAGGTAATAGGCGAAAAAGATTCATACACTTCGCAATCACCTATAAAAATTACATCATGGTTAGCTTCTTCTTTATAATATTCTTCAATCAAAGAACCTTCAACAATTCCCGACATATACTTAGGCATAAGTAATCTTTGTAGCAAGTTCAGACTTCCCAAAAAAAGACATGTTATAATCAATCCAGTTATTATCTTTTTCTTTTTCTTCATAACATCCTCCTAGAACTGATTATAAATAAACTGACTTGAATCATACCCTATACCATAAGCTCCGAATATAACAATAGCATAAAACATTGCATAATTTACTACATAACGGATTGGTTGAGGTTTTTCTGCTAGCATACATCTTATACTTCCTTTTCTTTGGATTAAACTCACAGCTACTAGAATTATAACTCCTATTAGCAGGATATAATAATCAGCTAAACTTAACCCAAGTTCCATCAAAGATCCATTAAATAATTCATTAAAATTCCATTTAGTAAACATGGTACCAAACATTCTAAAAGTAGTTGGAACATCTCTATAGCAATCAAACATTCTTATACTACTCATTAATAATACAGTACGTACTACTTGAAACAGACGAAAACTCACAGTATGCTTTACATTGTATCTATTATGAAATCTATCATACAATGGAGAAAGCTCTTGAGAAACTAAAATAAAAAAACAATTCATTAAACCCCAAACTATAAAGTTCCAACTAGAACCATGCCATAAGCCTGTTGTAAACCAAACAACTATTGTCGCTATATACACTGTAACTCGTTTACCAATAGCATCTCCAAATCGTTTCCTACAAGTCTTAGATAGTTTTAACATTGGTTTACAAACTGAAATAGGATAAAACATATATTCTTTAAACCAAGTACCTAATGTTATATGCCATCTTCTCCAAAATTCAGCAATAGATTTTGAAAAATATGGTCTAATAAAGTTTTCCTTGATTTTAATACCCATAACTTCAGCGATCCCTATAGTAATATCAATCCCACCAGTAAAATCAGCATAAAGTTGTAATGCATAGAACATCATACCAACAAAAACAAAGACTCCTTGGTATTCCCCTGGATTTCGAACTAATATATTTACAGCCACTAATATACGGTCAGCTATTACCAGTTTTTTAAAATATCCCCACATAATCCTTTGAAGCCCAAAACTAATATTCCTTGAATCAAAAGAATGTTTTTCAAAAAGGGTTTTTGATAAATCATCAAACCTATTAATTGGTCCTTGAACTAGCTGTGGAAAAAAAGATACAAATAATGCTAATTTGAAAAAATTCTTCTCATAAGTATATTTGCCTCTATAAACATCTATAATATATCCCATAGTTTGGAATGTATAAAATGAAATACCCATTGGAAGTGCAATATCCCAAAAAGATAATGTTGTTTTACTTCCAAATGACCCTAATACATAATTTATATTTGCTATTGTAAAATTAGAATATTTCACAATAGCTAAAATACCAAAGTTCAACAACAAACATAATACAAGCCATTTCCACTGAATAGATTTTATTGATGCTTTGTATTCTTTCTTCTCTTGTCTTGATAATTTACCTTTATTTTCCTTCAAATAGGTAGACTTTTTATTATGTAATGATCCTATTTTTCTACTGATTATATAAGTAGATATAGTTGTAAATAATATATATAATATGTATTTTGAACCAGCAAAAAAATAAAATGTATAACTTGCAAACAGAAGTAATATCCATTGATATTTTTTTGGTATCAAATAATAAGTTGCAAATAGTAACACTAGAAAAATTATGAAACTATATGATGTAAAAAGCATATATTCCTCCTAATTAATCTTCATCCGATAATCTTTCAATTAAAGCATATAAAGCTTTTGCAGAATTAAAATTTTCTGGGATAATTTCTTCTGCTGGTATAGCAACATCAAACTCACTGTCAATTTCTGATATAAGTGTTATAATATCAAATGAATCTAACACATTAGAATCAACTAACTTATCACAGTTTTCAAAATCAACATCTGGGTGTAATTCCTCTAAGATTTCTATTAACTCGTCCATAATTTTACATCTCCCTTTTTATTTTATAATTGCTCTTTTAAATAAACTCTATTAATTTTGCCATTTGCTGTTAAAGGCATTGCTTCTAAGATTATAATACGATTTGGCATCATATATCTTGGTAACTTGTCTTTTAGCATAACTGTAATCTCTTTTGTGCTTATATCACCTACATAAAAAAGAACAATTTTTTCTTTTTTATGATTGTAGATACAACAAGCACTTTTTATTCCATCTATCATATTTACATTAACTTCAATTTCACCAAGCTCAATTCTATGACCCATATGTTTTATTTGATAATCTTTTCTAGATACAAAAACCAGTTCTTCTCTTTCATTATATTTTCCAAGATCACCAGTTCGATAAATAAGCTCTGGATAAGCATTATTCAATGGATTTTGTACAAATACTTCGTTAGTTCTATCAAATTCATTATAATAGCCCATTGTTAGAGATGTCCCTCTAACACATATTTCCCCTATTTCGCCTTTTGAAGGTATTTTATTTTCTTCATTTAATAATATAATTTCAGTATTTTTAAATGGTCTCCCAATAGGTATGACCTCGTGATCTTCAAATTCTCGGTCAACTTTATAGTAACAGCACATTCCGGTTGCTTCAGTAGGCCCATACAAATTTATAAATTTAGAATGTGGTAGTGTTTTTCTCCAGATATTAAACTGTTTCATTGGAAATACTTCACTACCAAAAGCAATAGTATGTAAATATTTTGGTATTATCTTATCAAACACTTTAAATGCCGATATAATAGTAAGTGCTGATACTACCCAACATACCGTATTAATCTTATATTTATTTAAGTATTCCACTAATTTTAAAGGAAACATAAATAATTGTTTTGGTATAATATAAGTTGTTGCTCCATATTTTATTGTTGATAATAATTCTTTTAAACAAGCATCAAAATATAAAGGTGTCTGATTTCCAAATATCGTTTTTTCATTTACTTCTAATATATCAGAAAGATTGTCTATATAATCTATAACTGAACGATGGCAAGCTACAACTCCTTTTGGTACTCCTGTTGATCCAGAAGTAAAAACAATATATATCGGATCCGTATCTATCGCAACTTCTCTAATATTATGTAAGCTTTCTTCATCAATACTTGTATTTATAATATCATCAAAAATAAGTGTTTCCCCATTATAATCGAATTTATCTACTAATTCTTTTGAAGGTTCATCACAGATTATAGCTTTTGGCTTTACATTTTTTAATATTAATTCTATACGAAAATGTGGCATCTCTTCATCTATAGGCACATAGTAATTACCACCATAAACTGCACCAAAAAATGCAACTACTGTATTAGGGTGCCTTTTCATAAAAACCACAATAGGTTCTTTATAAATTCCTTTTTTATTTAAAAAAGTTCCTATAGCCCTTCCTTGATTATAAACTTCTTGAAATGTTATACCTATTTCTTCATTAGCATATGCTATTTTGTTAGGAACTCTATCGACGGTATGTTCAAGATATTCTAAAATATTGTTTTGCATTTTTTTCATCCTTTTTATTTATCTATCTATTTCCAGTGGTGTTTCTGGTGTTCTTGGATAATTTGATTCATCAAATTTAAAGAAGTCAATACACCACTCAGAATACTCCTCAACCTCAGCATCTGTACGTAAAAAGCACACGTATCGATATCCTGTTCTATAAGGACTTGCATCAAAATGATACCACTCACCTTCGTATTTTACTAAATTCCAAAAATGTGTGCCATCTACTCTTTCTATAGGTAAATTTTCAAAACCTGCATTTGTCAATAAAAGTCTCGATGTTGCATAATAATTAAAACAATCACCTTTTCTACTTTTTAATCCTTGATTTGCACCTTTCATCCAATCTGATTTATCCGAATATCCTATGTATTTTATATTAGTATTTGTCCAGTTAAAAATCGCCCATAGCTTTTCTTTATCAGTCATATCCTCATTTATAATACTTTCAAGAATTGTATCTGCTAAACTATGAAGTTCATCTATGTCTATACCTTCAGGCTTTTCTTTGATTACAATCTCTACTGTTTTAGTAGTTTTATTTCCAGAACTATCAGTAGCACTATATACAACTTCATATGTGCCTGCAGTCTTTAAATTTACAGCGCTGCTATCAATAACTAACTCTATGTCATCATCTTTATTATCTGAAACTGTGACATTTTTCCTATAGGAAACTCTATCACCTATATAAACCGTTTGATTATAAGCCCCTTCTATTACAGGTGGTTCTAAATCTTCTTGCACGGTAAGTTGTGATTCATATTCTGTTTTATTTCCACCTTCATCTTCTAATATAATATTAATTATTTGATCTCCTATTTTACTAAAATCAGGCTGTTCCTTATACCTTACTGATACACTAGTATTATCTTCAATATTTTCTACAAATTCTTTTGCTTTTATCGGTTCTCCTTCCCAAGTAATTTGATTAACGATATCCGCTTTAGGCGGCACTGTATCAATTACATTTACCTGAGTAGTATATTCATCATTGTCTACACTCAAAATTATATCCTTCTTACCTATACTGTTAAAATCAAGAGTTGAAATATCTGTAACAAAAGTTCCCTTAAAATCTTTACTCATCATAAATTGTGATGTACTTAATTGCTTTGTTCCGATTTCAACATCAACAGATTTATGTACTTTCCCAATATAAAGAGATGCAGTTAGTTCTGTTTTATTTTTACCTGCATCTTCTATTATTAAGGACACCTCTTGTTCTCCAATCTGTTCAAAATCAGGCTCCTCTAAATAAGCTACTTTAACCTCTGTAACATCTTCTATATTCTCAACAAAATCTTCAGCTTCTACTGTATCTCCCAAAGGAATTTCTTGCTCTCTTAAATCTGCTACTGGTTTAATAGTGTCTTCTATCTTTAATTTTGATTTGATTGTTTTATCTTCCGTCTTTATTTCAATATTATAAACGCCTGGAACTTTCGTATCTATAGAAGAAAGTTCCGTTACAAACACTGCCTCTTCATCATCAATAAATTCAGTAATATCTGGAATATCTGAACCAGCTTCTATAGTGATTACTTTTTCATTTCCACTTAAAATAAATGCACAAAAAACAATTAACATTATACTTAGCATAACAATCATTAAAATTTTAAACTTACCATACTTAGTCCACATGTACAGTTTCCCCCTAAATATATACTCTCTTTATTCAAGGACAAAAGTGGCTTCGCCACGTTCGCAACGCGATTTGTCCCAGCTA
>JBKGYG010000074.1:0-6843 GCA_046546235.1 Eubacteriales bacterium
GTGGGACATAGGTAAGTGAAATATGAAAAAGTATAAAAATGTAATTAAAACTTGTTGTTAAATAGATGTTTTTTTATTAAAATATAAAATATAATATAAAATAATAAATAGAGGGGATAAATGAATGGGTGTGTTTAATGAGCAAATTAAGTTTATTTATGATTGGAGACCGTATCAAAAACATGTATTAGATGAGTTAGCTAAACATATGAATGATGAGCATTTGCATGTAGTAGCACCTCCTGGTTCGGGGAAAACAGTTTTGGGGTTAGAAGTTGTACGTCAAATTAGTCAACCTACTCTGATTTTTGCTCCAACTATAACCATTAGAAATCAATGGGTACAACGTTTTGTAGAATTATTTTGTCCAGATGGGCTGGATACTAGTTTTATTTCGTCAGATTTGAGAGAATTGAAGCTATTAAATGTTTCCACATACCAAAGCTTGCATAGTCTACTTGATAATGAAGAAAAGCAAAGTGTTATTCTTGATACTTTTACAAAAGCTGGTATTAAAGTTTTATTAGTTGATGAAGCACATCATCTGAGAACTGAATGGTGGAAAAGTCTAATAATGCTTAAAGAACATTTGCAAAATGTTAAGATGATAGCACTTACCGCTACCCCTCCATATGATACAGATGGGGGAGAATGGAAAAAATATATAGAACTATGTGGAGAAATTGATGCAGAGATTTACGTACCTGAATTAGTAGCTAATAAAAATTTATGTCCGCATCAAGATTATATATATTTAAGTACTCCAACAAGAAAAGAAAGATTAAAAGTGGTTGAGTTAAGTAATAAAATAAAAGCTTGGGTTGAAGGGTTGCATGATAATAAAGATTTTATTGAAGCTATAAAAGAACATAAGCATTTAAATAATGCTAAAGAATATGAAGAGAACATATTAGATGATCCTGAATATTATGTGAGTTTATTAGCCTTCTTGATCGAAAGTGGCCAAAAGTTCGAATTGCATTATAAAATGCTTTTAAGAACAATTGGAATTAAGAAGAAACAGATACCAAAACTTGATAGTGATTTATTAACTAAAATGCTTGAAAAAATGTTATATAAAGATAATGAGAGTTATCCAGATATTATTATTAAAGAATTAAAAAAAGAAATGAAAAGTATTGGTATGCTAACTAGGAAAAAGATTTCGTTCGAACTACCGAAGTCAATACAACGCACTTTATTAGAAAGCAAAAGCAAATTACTTAGTATGAAAGAAATAGTCAAGTTAGAATATAGTCATCTTAAAGATGGTCTAAGAATGGTTATTTTAACAGATTACATACGAAAAGAAGAAAGATATCATAAGGATGAAGAAGTGGATAAAATAAATAAAATTGGAGTAGTACCTATATTTGATTATTTACGTTTGACAGTTGATGAACCATTGAATTTTGGAATATTGTGTGGAACTTATGTAGTAATTCCAGCGAAAAAGAAGAAACTAATGTTAAATATAGCACTAGAAAAAGGAATTGAAAATAATTATTTTTACATTAAAAATATGACAGAAGCTGCTAATTATATAGAGGTATCAATAAAAGGCAGTAAAAGTAATAAAATAGTTGATATTATTACAGAGTTATTTAAACAAGGAGGAATCAATGTTCTTATTGGTACTCAAGCATTGTTAGGAGAAGGATGGGATGCACCTTGTATTAATTCGTTAATATTAGGAACTTTTGTTGGATCCTTTATGTTATCAAATCAAATGAGAGGAAGAGCTATTCGCGTTGATGGAGATAATCCAAAGAAGACTTCTAATATATGGCATTTGGTATGTTTGATTAATAATAAAGATGATGATATTGCCCCATATACTGAACAAATAGATTTGCAAAGAATTGAAAGAAGGAGCGAAGCATATGTAGGGTTATCTCATATTGATTTAGTTATTGAAAATGGGATTAACAGATTTGGGTCGGAGTTAATGAGTCTTGATGTTGAAAAGGTTAAAACTTTTAACAATAATATGATTGATTCTGCACTTAATAGAAACGCACTATCTAAACAATGGGAAGAAGCGATTTTTAAGAAAGAAGATATGTACATGATTGAAGAAATGGCAGTTGAAGAAGAAATGTTACCTGCTAAGTATATTAATAAGATTAATCTAAAGAAAATAATTATAAAAAGTACATTTATTGGCGTAATTCTTTTGCTAAATTATTTTATGTTTAAAGAATTGAAATTAGTTCAGTATATAAATTATGGTTTAATATTGATATTTGGATTACCAAAAATATTTAAAAACTTAAAATATTTACTCAAACATATAAATGCAAATAAAAGTATGGAAACGATAGCAAAAGTTGTGTTAAATTCTTTAATAGCTAGCAATGTAATTAATTCAAGAAAAAACAAGTTACAACTAAATTCAGGTATTCGTAATAACCAAGCATATGTTTCTTTAAAAGCAGAGGATCATTATGATGAACAAGTTTTTTTAGAGGCAATGTCTGAACTTATGGAACCTATTGATAATCCAAGGTATGTACTTATTGATAAAAAAATTTCAGGGATCGTTGATTATTTACAAGTGCCTAGTAAAATAGGTAAAAACAGAAATAATGTAGATTATTTTAAAAAACTATGGAGACAAAATATCTCAAATAAAGTAGATGTAGTTTATACAAGAACGAAAAATGGAAGAAAGTTACTGCTAAAAGCAAGAACAAAATCATTAGCGAATGTATCATTAAAAAGAATAGAAAGAAAAAAAGTTTGGCAGTAATTAAACGAGCCCTTATTTGTAAAGGGCTCGCTAACAATTTACTTTAATTAGGAGTTTTAATGGCACAGCCATTTTCGTCACAAATATAAGCAATTTCATTAACAAGAGGTTTGTTTTTCATTAAGCTTTCCATACTTTCCAAAGTTGTTTTTGCAATATTAGTTAAAGCTTCATTAGTGAAGAAAGCTTGGTGGGAAGTTATCAATACATTTGGGAAACTTAGTAACCTGGCTAAAACATCATCAGTTATTACTCTTTCTGAGTAATCTTCATAGAAATATCGATCTTCTTCTTCATAGACGTCTAAGCCAGCAGCTCCGATTTTTTTCTTTTTCAAAGCATCTATCATATCAACAGTATTAATTAGTTTTCCACGGCCAGTGTTAATAATCATTACGTTATCCTTCATTTTTTGAATACTCTTTTTATTAATTATATATTCAGTGTCTTTAGTTAAAGGCACATGAAGAGATATAATATCACTTTTACTAAACAAATTATCAAGAGAGGTATAAGTAAATCCTAATTCTATAGAAGCTTGTTTGTCTTCATATATATCAAAAGTAAGAATGTTACATCCAAACCCTTTTAATATCTTAATTAAGATTTTTGCAATTTTTCCTGTTCCCACAACACCAACTGTTTTTCCGTTCATATCGAAACCTAATAAAGAATTAAGTGAAAAATTCATATCTCTTGTTCTACCATAGGATTTATGGATTTTACGATTTAAAGTTAACATCATTGATACTGTGAATTCAGCAACAGCATAAGGGGAATAGGCAGGAACATGAACAACTTTTATTTTACCAAAGGCAGCTTTGAAGTCTACATTATTATAACCTGCACATCTTAATGCAATCATTTTGATTCCAAATTCTTCTAAACAATCAATAACTTTCGAGGTTATCTCGTCTCGTACAAAAATACATACTACATCAAAGCCTTTTGCCAATAGAACACTTTTTTCTGTTAATCTGGCTTCAAAGAATGTGATATCTATATTAGGGTTATTATTATGTTTTTGAAATATTTTTTGGTCATAAGGTTTTGTGTCAAAAAAAGCCACTTTCATTATAAAACCTCCTATATAAATTACAGCATGAATTAGTTAAACAACCAACAATCATCTTCACTTATAGGATAACTAAATAATTCACCTTGTTTTTCAGGATCTTTAGACTGATGATATTTAAATAACATTTCATCTTTATTAAGAGAGCCTAAAATCTCAATTTTCCCAGTTATGTGTGACATTATATAACGAAATCTTTTTCCATGGCCATTTAGTTCTTCTTTTGCTCTTTCTATTATTTGATGTCCTTTTCTAAGAGGAACTTGAAAACTAGTAGCGACACCTTTAACGGGACGACATTGAAATGTATAATAAGGGATAATGCCATTTCTAGTAAGAGAATTAATTAATTCAACTATAGATTTTGAATTATCGTTCACGCCTTTTAATAGAACCATTTGATTACTTACAATAATATTTCTTTTTTGTAGTTCCTGTATTGATTTCATTGATTCATTTGTAACTTCATTAATATGGTTGAATTGCGTCACTACATAAATTCTTTTTTTGTTATTATATCTATCTAAAACTGATAATAAATGTTCATCAGTATATATTCTTTGTGGAAAAACTACAGGAGTTCGAGTGCCAAAACGGATAAAATCAATATGTTCAATTTGACATAATTCATTCAAGAAAGTTTCAATTATTGATGTTGATAATAAAAAAGAATCACCACCAGAAATAAGTATATTATTGATTTCTTTATGTTGTTTTATATAGTTTATAACATCTTTTAACATTTTGAGGGTTTCTTCTGTATTTAATCCAACAAGTCTTTTTCGAAAACAATGACGACAATACATAGCACAAGTGCTTGTGGATAGAAGCAAAACTGTTGGTTTGTACTTATGTTGTAATCCTTGAAATTTAGTGTTTTCACTTTCTCCACTAGTATCAGATAAACCTTCTAAATCAAATTCAGAAACAGAAGGAATACACATTTTTTTAATAGGATCATTAGAATCTTGAGGATTTATTAATGATAGATAATATTTAGTTATTGACATTGGATAATTCTCTATAAGATTAGACAATCTTTTTTGTTCATTATCAGAAAGCTTTATGTAGTTTTGTAGTTCCTTAACAGTCGTAATATTGTTTTTGAAGTCTTCTTTCCAGTGCATATTTACCACCCCGTTATTAAATTTTTATATCTATAAAAATTACCAACATATATTATAACATATAGTATAATGTTTTGAAAGGAATCTAATGTATTATATATTGCGAAGTGGTAAATATTGGTAATCATTGACAATAATGAGGACATTAGGTAAAATAATCATGTAACATTTTATTAATAAGTTTGTAATAACTTTTCTAACAACTACATACTACAACAAAAAGCACAGTATCAAAGCTTTAATAGGAGGAGACATAATGAGTAGAAGACATCTTAGGAAGTTTACATTAGGCTTTGTTAGTTCGTTAATGATAACCACAAGTGTATATGGTTCCCAACAAGGTACCATTGCAGCAAATGTATTAAATGTACGTTCTGGTCCTAGTACATCAAATACAATTATATCGAAATTATATAAAGGGCAAGAGGTAAAAATACTTGAACATAACAATGATTGGTACCAAATAGAAACAAATAATTCAATAGCATATATATATGATGAATATGTAGATATTACTGATCCCGATAGTGCAACTGTTACAGCAAGTAAATTAAATGTAAGAAACAAGCCATCTCTCTATGGTAATAAATTAGCACAACTTAATAAAGGTGAAGAAGTAAGTATAATTAGTAAAAGTGGTGAGTGGTATTATGTTACGGATGGAAACATTACAGGTTATGTTTTTGATAGTTATTTAAATCTTGTAGATAGCAATAAAAGTCCACAAGGTGAGTCAAATGAAAGAGAATTACTTCAGTCTGAAAAGGATACTAATAAAATAGCTGTAGTTAATGCATCAGTTTTAAATGTAAGACAGCAACCATCTTTAGGGTCTTCAATTATTAATAAAGTATATAGATACAATCAATTGGATGTTATTAAAGTTACAACTGATTGGGTAGAGATTAAAACAAATAATGGCAACAAAGGATTTGTTTATAAAGATTATGTTACTTTTAGAGACAAAACAACTCCAGAAAACATTGATGGAATAAGGCAAGATGTTATAAATCACGGCAAGAAATTTTTAGGTAATCCATACTTATATGGAGGAAATAGCTTGACTAATGGCATTGATTGTTCAGCATTTACGCAACAAATTTTAGGTGAATTTGGATATTCTATAACTAGAACTTCTAGAACTCAGTTTAATGATGGAGTTAGAGTGAGCATTAATGAATTGTTGCCAGGAGATTTAATATTTTATGGAAATAATAATTACATTTCCCATGTTGCAATGTATATAGGTAATAATGAAATTATACATGCAAACACACCAAGTACAGGCATTATTATTAGTAGTATGAATATTGGAAAACCTATTATAGGAGCATCAAGAATAATTTACTAATATACAGAACATTTTCTTCCTTTTGGACATACATTAAAGTATAAAGTAAAAAGGAGGGAAATTTTGTGGATGAGTATTATTATGATAGGGACTATTATAATCGATACGATAAGAGAGAAAAATACGATAAAAAAGATAGGTACGATATAAAGATGTATTATCGTGATGTAAAGAGTAAAGTAGATCCTATTATTAAATATTCTATGATGGAAGCAAGAGTAGCTGGCTATCAGCATGCTTTAGAAGAAGGTATTATGATAGCATATCTTATGGGTATGGGGCTTGATTTTGAGATGGCTCATAGAGTTGTTGAAAGTTTTGAAAAAGATGAAATATTTCCACGTTATTAAAAAAGAGTAATAGTTGGTTTTAACCAACTATACTCTTTTTTGTCCTTAACAAGGAAAGACTAATTTTTTGTAGGGGCGTATCACGATGCGCCCATTTTGTCTTTAAATAGTAAAGTTTATTTTTCAGATAATTGCACTTAAAACATGTGCCAATTGTACAACACACCAATTTTTCGTAGGGGCGTATC
>JBKGYG010000075.1:0-6673 GCA_046546235.1 Eubacteriales bacterium
GCTATGCAGTCTTCATTCCATCTTTCAAGATTATGAAAGGTACGATTATGGGCAAGGAAAATTTCGAGCTTTTTCAATATATTTATGTAGATTTGAAGATGTTCATTTGCGTGGAATAGAAAAAGTAAATGTACCCGGTACTAGAGCAAGTCAATTGGTAGCAGAACATAGAGAAAATTGCAAAAAATTTAGATTAATAAAACAAATTTATAAAAAAAAGCCCCTTATTTTAGGGGGTACATAATGACAAAAGTTACTACTTTGCATTGGAACAAAATAATTATTTCTTTATGGGTAACAAATTATTATATGCTACAAAAATAAAATAATTGTAAAGTACATTTAATAAATCCAATTTACTTCCACAATACATCTGTGTTAATTTAATCATTCCGTAATAAGTAGTTAAAAGGGCTACTTTAGATTATTATTAAGTTGTTTTTTTACTTCGCCTGGATAATCACATATAATCATATCTGCCCCATTTTTAATAATATTTTTAATATCTTTTCTTTCATTTGTACCATAAATATTTACTCTTATATCTTTATTTTTACATTTAGATATAATTTCTTCATTTACAGCTAAATAATGTGGATGTATATTCTTTATTTTTAATCTTTCGGCATAAATCCAGGGTTCAAATAAGCAAGAATTATATCAGATAACTCCAAAACTTGTTCAAGTGTAGGAATTTTTTCATTCATAAATTTTTTATCAAAATAATTACCTGCATCATATCTATTTAATTCTTCAAAAGTAAAATCTTTAATATAACCTGAGCCATCAGTTGTTCTGTCGATAGTTTCATCATGAATAACTACAGGAATCTCATCCTTTGTTAGGTGAACATCTAGTTCAATCCCTTCTGCTCCCTGATCAATGGCTTTTTGAAAACTTACAATAGTATTCTCAGGAGCAATACCCGATGCACCTCTATGTGCAATTATATATGGTTTCATATTATATCCACTCTCCTAATTTAATTAATAATTATTGTTCATTTATAGTTCTTCCAATATTTTTCTTACTTTCCGAGGATGGTTAGTTGATAAACCATTTACTCCCATTTCTATTTTATTAATCACTTCTTCTTCAATATTTTCTTCTGATTTACCTGCACCACAGATTACCGACATACCTTTATTTTTAGCCTGTTCAACCAGTGGTTTACTAGCTATTATAGGATGCGGATACCAACCATTTATATCTAAAAACTTAAGCAAATCAATTTTCATTAATTCCTGACCTTTTCTTATATCTAAAAAACCAGCATAAGCACCTCTTTTGTATTCTTTTAAAGCCATTAATGCTTGCAAATCAAAAGATATAAATAAAACTTCATTCCAAAGATTTAAATCATTTATTATTTTTACGGTTTCTTGCAATGTTTCTCTCCATCCTTTATATAGAAAAGCCTTAATTTCTATATTAGTTAAAGCGTTGCCTTTTATTAAATCTAGCGACTCGACTAATGTGGGAACTTTTTCTCCTTTAAATCTATCAGAAAACCAGCTTCCTGCATCTAATTTCTTGATTTGACTTCTCGTTTTCTCTCCAATATAACCAGAACCATCAGTTGTTCTATCAAATGTCTCATCGTGAATAACAAATACTTCTTTGTCTTTAGAAATATGGACATCTAATTCAATTATATCAGCACCAGCTTCAATTGCCTTTTCAAAAGAAATCATAGTATTCTCTGGATATAAACCACTATACCCTCTATGAGCTTGAACATAGACATTTTTACCAATAAAACTGTTATCTATCATAGTGAACCCTACTCCCTATAAAAATTTTTTGTATAATAGTCATAATTAATAAAAAAACAAATAGAAATAAGGAAATAGCACTTGCATAACCCATTTCTAAACTTTGAAAAGCTCTATTATAAATATAATATACAATTACTTCTGTTTTCCTTGATGGACCCCCGCCAGTCATCATATAAACTGAACTAAATACTTGAAAACTATTTATTGCCTGTAATATTAATATCATATAAGTAGTTGGTGTTAATAAAGGCCAGGTTATATTTTTGAATTTCTGCCAGGTATTAGCACCATCAACATCAGCAGCTTCATATAACTCATTAGGTATATCCATTAAGCCCGCTAAATATATGACCATATAAAAACCAGTACCTTTCCATACAGCTAAAAAAACTACAGCCAACATTGATGTACTTACATTTATCCATTCCCAATTAGCAGGATTTAAGCCTACTGATTCTATCCATGGTTTTATTGTTGTCCATAACGGTGTCATAAAACTATTAGAATTTCTCAACCAATTAATTGGTTCGAGTCCAAATATAGAAATGAAATAATTAAACCAACCTAAATTGGGATGATACATCCATTGCCAAACCATAGAAACGGCTGCCATACTAACAACTACTGGCGCAAAGTAACCTGCTCTTAAAAAAGCTAATCCCTTAACTTTCCTTTTTAGTCCTAATGCAATTAATAAGGCAAGACCCGTCTGTAATGGAACAGATAAAAAAACAAAAACAAAGGTATTACCAATAGCATTCCAAAATCGAGAATCTTCAAAAATCATTCTCGAATAATTAGCTATACCGATAAAATTATCGGATGGTCTTATTAATAGAGTGTCTCGAAGACTTAACCACACTAGCTGCAAAGCAGGATATATACTAAATGTAAAAAGTATTAAAAAAGCAGGCAATAAAAAAAGATATGCAATAACAAAATTAGATTTCAATATTTTTTTTCCTGCTTTTACTATAATATTATTTTGATTATTCATACAACATATCCCTTTCTATTAAAATATACTTAATAATAGGCGGGGTTTTACCCCGCCTATTATTAAGTAAAACTAAAACTATTGTTGTGATAACCCATAAACGCGCATCAGTCTATTACCTGTTTCTACAACACTATCAAGAGCCTTACTTACATCAGCCTGCTCTACAAACATCTGATCAAACAACCAACCTAATTCACTATGGACTTCACCCCAGAAAGGAACTTTAGGTCTTGGATGAGCATATGCTAATTGCTCATAAGTCACATATGCTCTAGGTTCTTCTTCAAAATACTGTTGAAGCAATTCACTTTCATATGCATCATACTTAGCCGCCATATAACCAGTCTCAATAGCAAACTCAGCAAAATTTTCTGCTTGAATCAAATAAGTTAGGAATTCCCAGGAAGCATCCTTTTCTTCTTGTGTTCCAGTGTCAAACATAAAGAAGTTAGCTCCACCTATAGGAACATATCGCTCTGTGTTATAAGGTTGAACTGCTACTCCTAATTCAAAATCGGCCATTTGTATACTCCTTTTCAGAGCGGCAGTTGAACGCTGAATCATTCCCAGTTGTCCAGTCAAAAACATTTCATCGCCTTCTTCACCGTATATAGCCACATCATGTTTATGAACCATGTCCTGAGTAAATTTCATAGCTTCAACAGCTTCTGGAGAATTGAAAATGAATTTTGTATTATCTTCATTTAATATTTCTGCTCCATTCTGCCCAGTCCAAGCTTCAAACATCCAACCCCAGGGAAAAAAATCTATACCATATACATCTAGTTCTTCTTTTAAAGTATATGAATAATCTAAAAGATCATCCCAAGTTTCTGGAGTTCCTTCTAGTCCTGCCTCTTCGAATAGTTCTTTATTATAATATAATAGAGGGGTGCTGGTATTATATGGTATTCCGTAAATTGTACCATTATATATTGCTGTTTCCCTAACAGCAGGGAAGAAATCATCAAATGATAAATCTTCAGTTCTATCGAAATAAGAACCAAGCGGTTCCAGAGCTTGAGCATCTACGAAGGCTGCTCCACGACTTTGCTCAAACATAGAAATATTTGGTGGGTCACCAGCAGCCAGAGCAGCTTGAGCACCCTGTAATGTTTCCTGATATCCACCTGAATATACTATCTCAACTTGAATATCATCATGCAGTTCATTAAATTCTGCAGCTTTTTCTTCTATAACTTCCTGCCCATAACCCATCGACAATGAATGCCAAACTGTAATCTCTATCTGTGCGGAGACTTGTAAGCTTAATACAAATACTAAAAAACATGTAAATAATAATGCAGATAATTTTTTAGACATTTTAATGCCCCCTTTTTTATTTTTCACCTAAACATATTACAGAGAAGATTTATATACTCTTACTTTTTTATCAAACAACCTTCAAGACTTATATCTCCTCCTTTCCTAAATTTTTAGATATATATGTTATTTTCATTAAGCCTTGTTGTCAAAATCTAACTATTTCAATCCAGTTCGAGCTATACCTTGAATAAAATATTTTTGTAAAAAAGCAAATATTATTAGTGGTGGTAAAGCAGCCAGGGTAGCTGCAGCCATCATTTCAGCATGATTAGTTCCCCATGAATCTTGGAAAGTTGATATAGCTACCTGAACAACCCAAAGACTACGACTATTAGTCATGATTAATGGCCATAAAAATTGATTCCATTGGGCCTGCCAGACAAATACTGCTAAAGCTGCAAATGCTGGTTTAGCCATAGGAAACATTATACTAAACAAAACTCTCAGTTTTCCACAACCATCTATCTTTGCAGCATCTTCTATATCATCAGGTATAGTTCTAAAGAATTGTCTAAATAAAAATATACCTAACCCGCTAGCACCAAAGGGTACAATAAGAGCATAATAAGTATCAATCCAGTTAAGTCGCCTTAAAATAATAAAATTAGCTGTAATAGTAACAGTTAAAGGAACCATCATCGTAGAAACAAAAAAGAGAAACATAAAATCTCTTCCTTTGAATTCCATTCTTGCCAGTGGATAAGCCGCCAATGAGCAAGTTAAACTCTGTAAAACTACTGCTCCAAAAGATATGATCATACTATTAGTGAAAGAAACAAAAAAATCAATCCCAGAAATAGCGGCCATAAAAGCTTCTAAATTAGCAGTGCGGGGAATTAATGTAGGAGGATATGTAAAAAGTTCTGTCTGTTCTTTTAACGATGTTGCTATCATCCAGAAAAAAGGAAATAACCATATTACTAAACCTAAAAACATTAATATATTGATTATACTTTTTATATTTCTCTGCCCTACTGCAGTATTATATTTTTGATTTTTTTTTATATCTATCCAATTTTCTTTTGGCAATTACTACCCCTCCTAGAAAAATTATCTACAACTAAATTTTAGCACTTAATTATTAATATCAAATTAACGCAATGTTAACATTGTGTTAATTTGATATAATAAATACTGACATTCACAATATTGTATCTGGTAAACATTTTGACCATTACATTTATGATTAAACTGCATATTTTGATGCAATTAAGTTAAATTATAAAAATTTTGAAATACGCGACAAGCTTAATGATGTAGAACATGAATATAATTCTTTAGTATATTAGTCCTTATAAAAAATACTGCCATTATGTACTTTAAAATTAGGTGATTTTTATTCGGGCACTTACTGGAGCATATTTACTTATAAAATGAAAAAAAGCCACTTCGCTAGAAGTAGCTTAATCCCTGTTATATGTATGGCGAGAAAGAGAGAGTGTGTGGCATTCGCACTCCTAAACCCCAAGTACATAATGAAATTGAAGGAGAGCACAAGTTTACCTAACAGTACCTTAAATACTTGGCTTGTGAACAAAACTTTGATTATTCTAATGCTAATAAAATTATAATATCTTAAATTCTAAATTCAGCATTGACTTTATAATATCTTTTATCATCAATTTACATCAAACCAAAAATTGTGGTGTGAGCATATAAGCTAGAGGATATATATCATTATTAGAGCTAATGAGGGCAGTAATTGAGCTAGCGCTATGATCTTCCTGGCTTACTATAATAAAAACATCTTTTTCTTCTGTCAATGGATATACTAGGCTGTTTTGCGCAAAAACCTTTTTCTCTCGATCCAATAAAACTAAATTAAAATTCTTATTCTGCCAATTAATTTGATAGATCCTATAAACTTGTTCTCTTACTCGTTTCATAAAATATGTAACTGGTAATTTTAACTCAATACCAGAAATAAAATTATCTTTCCTATCACAATGATATTGCAAGAAAATATCATTATCATCTAAAGCAGACCAAAATATCTTATCAACTATTTTCAAACTATCTAAACGACTTAAAATATTGTTATCTTTATATAATGGTATATATACACCTTTTTCTTTAAATATATAAATATTAGTTTTACTTTCCCACTGTTCAGAATAATCTTCTGTAATTAAGTATATATAGCCCATGTCATTATAACATGTTATTTTCAATATAAACTGGACTAATGTCTAACCATACATCTTGAGCCATATAAACATCACTCTGAATAAATAGAGCAGCATTTAATGTTCCAACTGAGGTTCCAGAAACCCCTGAAATATTCTTTGATACACCATATTCCTCTAATGCTTTCCAAACTCCTATTTGATAGGATCCTTTACCTCCACCGCCACAAAAGACTAAACCTATTTTATTTTCAGCCTGCTTTCTTTTAAATCTGTCTTTATATATACTTTGACAAAAAGTTGCATACTCCTCTTAAATTTTTTATATAATTAATTAAGTTACCACATATTTTAGTCATTATTTCAGTAATAAGATAGCCAATTCTATTCGGCACTTTTACGGCACTTTCAAAAAAATCATAAAAAAAGAACCCATCTTCACG
>JBKGYG010000076.1:0-6189 GCA_046546235.1 Eubacteriales bacterium
CTGGAACCTGAAAATCATAGTCATACCCTAAATTAACAAAAACAAATAAGGTATTGCTTCCAAAAAGATCATAGTATTTGTTTAGCTGTTGCTTACTTGGTATGGCATTTAGCTTATTTTCAATAACAATATTAGTAGAATCGTTTATATTAACCAATATATCAATTTTCTTATTAGATCCTTCAGGACAATATTCTGTCCTAACCTTAACTTTATTAATTTTATCGCAGACCTTTAATCCTTTAGAGAATATAGTTTGTATAAAACTATTACCAACTTGGACTGGTATATAGTAATCATCTTCCTTACCTATACTATTTAATACCCATGCCCAAAAAGCTGAATGAGATATTTCTTTTGTTGCAAAGTCAAAAAAATTATTAATAGAAATCACCTCCACTTTATTTGTTATTTATTTTCATATTCTTCTTCATAAACTTTAAACTCAGGACTATTAGCTAACTCAATCATCTCCTCAAGCAATTCATCTACATCATACTCGTTCTGTCTATCAAAATCAGGAGCAGGATGATTAGTTTTCCTTAAGTAAGAAGCATCATGAAAAAGATATCCTATATACTCATTGTATTCTGTATTTCTGTTAGGACCCTTCCATGTATAGGCCAATGGGTCGAGAAAGCCTTTTTCAATGAATATATCTAATATATAATCTGCACGGTTTAAGAGACTTTCTGGAATAACACCTAAAGCCATCCTATTAAATGCATATGTAATCATGTTTGTTGTGCATATTTCCTCAGTTAGTTTGGCTAACAGAGCATCTTCAAGATAAAACTTATTTTCATTCCACTCTATATCTTCAATTGTAGATCTAAATAATCTTACATCATCTAAATCAGGTGTTTTATTAAATATTTGTTTATACTTAGCCTTCATTAATGATATTGGCATCTTTCTCCAATTATCTTTCTTTGCAATCTCTTGTAATTGCACCTTTGTTTTTGAAGGAAACTCATAAAGATCTTCATTAATATAATCATGGGGCTTATTTTCTGAAAACGAATATGCATTTGCAGCAAATAATTCTCCCATAACATACCTACCCCTATCAACATCAAAGTAACTATAAAGATCTTCTTCAGATAAATTCTGTTCCAATATATGCCTCAATTCCTTATCTGAAACAATTTTATAATTTTCAAAAGTAAACTCTTTATCCTCATCTTCCTTTTTAAATTGAATAACTCCCATCGGTACATCACTATCAGGTTGATGTTCATTTTCTTCAGCATAGGTATATCTAAGAATAGCATCAATCGGTATATACCATTGTCTTTTAATTTTTCGTGCAAAAATTTTATTTTCTCTTATATACTGCCTAAGTGTAACTGGACTTAACTCTAAGGTCTTGGCTGCATCCTTCACTAAATAATGATCTTGACTTTCAGTGAGTGGGTCTTCTAAATAGTAATATTCTTTTAATCTTTCTTTAAATTTCTCAGCTTTTGCTTCATCACCATCCGCAAATCTTAGTATCCAGTTTGGTAATTTTTCTTCCTCATTACTTCTCATAATCTACACCTTTCTTGTTATTTGATTTGATAAATTACAATTAATCCCCCTTTTTTATATTATATCATCACATTATCGATGTTACGATTATATAATATCATTTTTTCCACTATCTGTCAAGTTATTTTTTAAAATTTCTCGTTTTAAAAGTTCCGACTCCTAGTTTAAAAAAAATACATTTTTTTAAAGGACTTTACTCTATGTTGCTTAATATATAAGTATAATTACATTTATTTAAAAATTTAATATCAAGGAAATATATTTAAGACAAAAATGAAATGGCAATTTATTTAAATAAGCTAGTGTTATACATCGTTGGATATGTTGATTAAATAAATCTACCAACAAAAGTAATTTTAAAATGGGGGTAAAAATTTAATGGTTTTAGGAAGACTCTTACTTAGTTATATGGTAAAAAAAGTGGTGACCGATATAGTAGATGATGAATTAAGAAACATTAATACACTTAACGAAGTAACTCCAAAAAACGGGTCTATTTTAATTTGTTCTCTTGGAGGGAGAAGGCCTCATAACGAATGGCACTCAGGTATATATGTTGGTTATAATCAGATTATTGAATTACAAGGTAACGGGAATATCAGAAAGGTATCTCCAGAACAATTCAAGAATGATGGACTTCTCAGAAATGGCAATGAAATATATATCGCTTGCAATAAAAATGGATCAGTATTATCTGACGTTAAAATAGCACAAAGAGCAAAACAAAAATTGGGCAGTCAGAGAAATTATAATGTTCTTTTGGATAATTGCCATCAATTTAGCTCAGGATGTATTACAGGTGACTTCGAAAATGCGAACAACTTTAAAAAGTTTTTAGAGTGGACAATATCAGAAGAACTGAATAGAGGCAATGGAGTTAGTTGGTGCCCGTGGAAATAGTATTTTTTGTAACTAAATTAAATTTAACTACTCTTTTCTCTTTACTGGGGACACTGAAAAATCAATGAGTATGAGATGCTTTCATCTTCCATGAGTTTGAAAGCTGATGTTTTAAAAGTCGGTCATCATGGCAGCAATTCACCATCAGAAGCATTTTTAAACGCTGTATTGACCCAATATGCAGTCATATCTGTTGGTAATGACAACCCTATGGACATTCTGCCGAAACAGTCATAAACAGGCTATACGGCCATAATATACTTGTTTTTATAACAGATGAATTAGATACTATTATTTGTAATAGCGATGGTGAAAAGGAGTGAGTATTACTATGGTAGATCTTAGCCATGAACTCGTAACAATAAGAAACAATAATAACAAAACCATTGATCTTTCTGGTTGGATATTATTAAGTGTGAAGGATAATTGAAAATATGTATTCCCTAACGGAATAACTTTAAAACCAGGAGAAAAAATAAAAGTATATACTGATCCAGGAGCTACCTCAGGAAATAATCAATTAAAATGGACGGGTAAATATATATGGAATAATGATGGAAATCCAGCCAATTTGTTCAATGCAGAAGGCAAACTTATATCAAGTTATTAAAAGCTAAATACTTATTAATATGGAGGAATTAAATAATGCTGATATTAGACATAGTTGAAGAATATATGGCTATAAAAGAGGATAATGGTAGTACTATGGAAATTCCAGCCCGATATCCATATAATGATAAGGAAGGCGATGTACTAAAAATAGTTTAGATGAAGTTGCTACTAAACGATACAAAAGACAAACAAAAAGTTAATAGATATATATTTGAATAAATTATCATCTGGCGTTGATCCTGTAGCCGAAGGCTATTTTAAAGGAAGCAACTAATAAAAGTTACTCCCTTGTACACACTTTATATTAATGGGATGAACAGTTTTTGACCAGCCCTTATAACAGCTGAATCTAGATTATTCATCTCTTTGATTTTGTTTACAAGCAATCTATTATCATAACTGCCATTATTAAGTTCTGAAGCAATTTCCCACAACGTGTCATTTTCCTGTACAGAAATTGTTATTGTAGTTTCATAAATTAATTCTTCATTGTAAGCCTGGCCCAATAGAACATATAAAACTAATAGCAAGCAAACTAATAATATGTTTTTCATAATATGATCAAATCCTTTCTTTAAAGTTTATTACTTTAAGGCTTTTATAATCAATTGCAGGGTTAAAGAATGTTTAAAGAAAGCTTCCTTAATCCCTTACCCCTTTAAATTACACACTTTTCTTTCATACTTATATATGTTTCATTATTACCAACAATTACATATTCTAAAACATTAACTCCTAATATATTTCCTCCGTTTATTAGCTTTTTTGTAATCTCTATATTATCTTTCGAAGGATCTGGTATTCCACTGGGATGATTATGCCCGAGAATTATAGCAGCACTATTTTGTAAAATAGCTCTCTTAAAAACTTCTCTGGGATGAACATAACTAGATGTTAGTGTCCCAACAGAAACTTCGAATACTCCTGTAATCTGGTTTTTAATATCAAGAGTCTTCTGTACACCTAGAGCTACTGTACTTTTAATAACTCCTTTTAATTAGGTGAAAAAAATAAGCCTATCCCACAACAACGAACATGAATTGTAATGAAATAGACCTTCATAAAGTTTAAACAATTCTTTTAAAATATCACCTCCAAAAAAGTAAACTCTTACAATATTGTTATACCTTTATATTATTGATTTAGTTTAATTTGCTTAGCAAACTACGTAAAAGGGGGTCGGCCTCCGAACATTTTATCTAATTAAAGACCTCATTAACTATTGGGGTCACAAATTTTTTATATTTTTACCCCCTATATAGAAAAATTTTAATATAAATTAATACCAAGAAGAAACTTTAGAATATAAGACTGAAGCAATGTATATAAAAACCGTTTTGAGTAATAATGATGTTATAAAGAGGTGATTAACCAATATGAAACGTAAAACAACAGAAAAATTCAAGCAAGAAGTCTTTGATTTAGTAGGATATGAATATCAAGTATTAAGTATGTATAAGACTGCTAGGAAAAAGATAAAGATGAAGCATCAAGAATGTAATAGAGAATATTGGGTTAGACCTTATTCTTTTTTGGCAGGAAATAGATGCCCTCATTGTAATGGTACTTTTAAAAAAACAACTAAACAATTTAAAGCAGAAGTAAAAAAGAAAGTAGGGGATAAATACGAAATTATCGGTAAGTATGTTAATGCAAAAACAAAAATAAAAATGAAACATAAGGATTGTAATGAAATTTACATGGTAACCCCTGATGATTTTCTTAATCAAAATACCAGGTGCCCTTATTGTTATGGAACGAAAAAGAAGACAACCAAAGAATTTATAGAAGAAATTTCAAATTTGTATAATAATGAATACAAGGTCTTAGGGGATTACAAAAATGCTCATACAAAAATTTTAGTACAACATAAGTGTGGTTATAAATATAAAGTAAAACCAAATAATTTACTAAATAATAAGAGCTGTCCAGAATGTGCAAGAGAATCATCTAGAAAAAAACAGGCAAAAAACACCAAACAATTTATTAATGAAGTAAAAGAGCAGGTTAAAGACAAGTACACTGTGCTTGGAAAATATATTAATGCTAAAACTAAAGTGAAAATGAAACATAATGAGTGTAGTCATATTTATGTCGTTACACCTGATCAGTTTTTAAATAATCAAACTAGATGCCCTAAATGCTTTAGCAATTCTAAAAAAACAACATCAGAGTATAAGGAGCAATTACATGCCGTTCATGGTAATGAATATAAAGTTTTAAGTGATTATAAAGGCAACAAACAAAAAATATTTATTGAACATACAGTTTGTGGTTGGAAGTGGTATACACTTCCTTATAACTTATTAAAAGGACATGGCTGTCCTAAGTGTTCTGGAAACTTACCAAGTAATACAGAAGAATTTAAAGAAAAGGTATATAAATTAGAAGGAAATAAGTATATCGTGTTGGGACCTTATATCAATGCTGATACACCTATAAAGCTAAAACATAAAATTTCTTCATGTGGTTACGAATGGGAAACGCCACCAAAAGTATTTCTTAAAGGTCATAGATGCCCAAAATGTGCAGGAATAGTTAAGAAAACTACTGAATCATTCAAACAAGAAATTTACGACCTCGAAGGAGATAAATATTCTGTAATAGGAAATTATATTAATACTAACACTCCAATTAGGATAATTCATAATGAATGTGGTCATGAATTTAAACCATATCCATATTCTTTTCTAAGTGGCACCAGATGTCCAAGGTGTGCCAGTTCTAAAATAGAAAAGTTATTTATTGAATTTCTTGAAAATATAGGCTTGAAAAGAGGTCTAGATTATAATCACAATACTATAATCCCAGGCTGTAAACTTGATAAACATCTAAGATTTGACTTTCAAATATATGTTAATGAAGAAGAATATTATCTGATAGAATTTGACGGTCAATTCCACTATAAAAATATAATGGGTATTGAACAGTTAAAATTACAAGTAAAGAGAGACTTTATTAAAGATGAATTCTGCCTGGACAATAATATTAAGCTAATAAGAATTCCATATTGGGAATTCCAAACAATTAAGAATATTATTCAAACTTATGAACAGAAATTATTGAGACAACTTATTGTCAAAGATAAATTTAAAAAGCATTTAGAAGATAATTATTTTATGGCAGTGTAATATTTATCATAAA
>JBKGYG010000077.1:0-6146 GCA_046546235.1 Eubacteriales bacterium
TTGATACATGTCCCGATACCATGGAGGTTTAATTGACTATAAATTACTAAGGTGCTGGGACAAATCGCGTTGCGAACGTGGTGAAGCCACTTTTGTCCTTTTTTATTAAAGAAAGTCCTATTTTTTAGATGATTAAAATAATAGCAAAGGAATAATCCTAAGCTTTTATATATAATAGTAGATTATTACAAAATAATTTTTACTTAAATAATCCTAGGATATTTAGCATTAAACAAGTTATCTTAAGGCCAAAGATAACAAATGACATATTGAATATTACACAATTTGTTTTATAAAAATCAAATATAGAATAAAGATGGAGGTAAATATATGGTGATTGTTTTAAAGCCGAAAACAGAGAGAGAAAAAATCGACGAATTAAAAAAAGTTGTTGAAAATATGGGAATAAAAGTTCATGAAACAATAGGAGAAAATTATAGTGTTCTTGGTTTGGTAGGGGACACAAGCAAAATTAATCCAGACCAGTTGGCAGTATATGATTGTGTTGATAAAACTATGAGAGTTCAACATCCATTTAAAGTAGCAAGTCGACATTTTCATCCAGAAGATACGATAGTTGAAGTAGATTCTGTAAAAATTGGTGGAGATTCCCCAGCTATTATTGCTGGGCCATGTTCCGTAGAATCAGAGGAGCAAGTATTAACTATTGCAAAACAAGTCAAAGAAGCAGGAGCAAACTTATTAAGAGGAGGAGCATATAAACCAAGAAGTTCACCTTATAGTTTTCAAGGTATGGGGGTAGAAGGATTAAAGATTCTTAAGAAAGCAAAAGAGTTAACAGGCTTACCTATTGTAACGGAAGCCATATGTATTGATACAATAGATTATGTAGCTGAATATGCAGATGTGATGCAGATTGGCGCAAGAAACATGCAAAACTTTGCATTATTAAAAAAAGCTGGGCAAATTGGAAAACCTGTTTTATTAAAAAGAGGTTTAAGTGCAACTATTGAAGAATGGTTAATGGCTGCTGAATATATTATGTCAGAAGGAAATAAAGATGTTATCCTCTGTGAACGAGGAATAAGAACCTTTGAGACATATACAAGGAATACGTTAGATTTAAGTGCTGTTCCCCTTGTAAAGAAGATATGTCATCTTCCTATTATTGTTGATCCTAGTCATGCAGCAGGGAAATGGGATATGGTAGAGCCATTGTCTAATGGGGCTATGGCAGTAGGGGCAGATGGGCTTATGATAGAAGTGCACAATAAACCGGAAGAGGCATTAAGTGATGGAGCTCAATCGTTAAAACCTGAGAAGTTTGTTAGATTAATGAAAGGGTTAGAATTAGTTTAGCTTTATTTGTATATAGATTCCTCTACTATTATTAAAATATAACTTATCTATAAACTGAGGCATTCTTAGGAATGCCTTTTTATAAGTTAAAGTATAAAGACAACAAGGTGACAAAACAATGATAATATTGAGAACCCCTTGACATATAAAAAAACAAGAGTTATTATAATATAAAAATAAGTAAATACTTACTCACTAATCAAATGAAAAGGAGGGTATTATGAAAAAAAGTGAAAGAACTAAAGAAAAAATATTAGAGATAGCTGTGGAGATGGTAGCTTTAAAGGGGTATTCTTCAACAACGACTAAGGAAATAGCTAAAAGGGCAGGTGTATCTGAAGCCACTATTTTTAAATACTATGCGACTAAGGATGAATTACTAAAAAAAATCGTAATTAAAACACTTAATGAGTTTTACGAGTATTCAGTTACTAAATCTTTGCCAGAGGTTTTAAAAAGATGTCAAAACAAACCAATAGAAATTATTATTAAGAGTATTCTTATTGAGCGACTAACGTTTTTGAAGGACAATTTTTTTGCATTAAGAGTAGTTGTTCAAGAAATGATGATTAATGATACAGTTATGAAATTATTTAAAGAACAAGCTTGGCAAAAAATTAGCCAAGTAATGTCATATCTTTATGAATTAGGGGTGGAAAGAGGTGAAATAAAAGATATAGGTGTTGATAATTTTAGCAAACTAATTTTTAGTTTCATAGTTATGTCACTTTATGAATGGATGATAGGGATAAAAGATCCGAATACTGTAGATTTTGAAAAAGAGGTTAATAACTATATTAATAATATATTTATAGGTATTAATTTATAACATTTACACTTAAGTGCAATTGCAATGTAAGGTTAAGTTCAAATCGTTGTGAATAAGCTTGTAATTGCTTAATATTTAAGGAGGGTAAAGATGGAAAGAATTATTAGGTTTTTCGAGAGATATCGAAAAACATTGGTTGTCTTGCTTGTATTAATAAATGTTTTTGCGATAGTAGGGGTTGTGAGAATAGACTTTAGTACAGATTTTGACATATTTATTACTGAGGGCTCTGAGTACCAAAAGAATATGGATGAGATAATTGAAAGTTTTGAATCAGATGATCAAGTTATAATAATGGTTGAGTATGAAAATGAATTAAATGATGCAATTGTAAATGATTTAATTAAATTGGAAAATCAAATTAAGGATGTTTCTAATGTAAGTTCAGTTAATGGTCCAATACCTATTAACTTTTCAGAAGAGAATATAACTATAGAGGCATTACAAAGTTATTATACAAAGGTTGAAAACTTATCAGATAAATTTTTGCCTGTTATTCAAAAAGATAATAAGATATTTGTTAGTTTTACAATTATATTGGGTGAGAATTTCAACGAAAATGATTTAAAAGAAATAGAGGAATATCTTGAAGAGGCTAATATGACATATTATATGTCAGGAAATAGTTATATGCAAAAAAAAATAGTAGACTATATATTAATGATTCTGTTGTTTTTACCACCTACAGCATTAATTTTAATTATGCTTGTTTTTAGAATTCAGATGCGAAGTTTTAAAGCTACACTAATATCTCTTATTCCTGCTGGTATGGGGGCTGTTTGGGTAGTAGGGGCAATAGGCTGGATTACAAATGAAGTATCTATAATTACTGTATTAGCCCCTATTTTTACTATAGTTATTGGAAGTGCTGATGGACTTCATTTTACTTCTCATGTGCAAGATATGTTAGAAGAAGGGAAAAACCATAAAGAAAGTCTAATTAAGACATTGAAGATGGTTGGAGTACCTATGGTTATTACAACAGTTACTTCTATTGCAGGCTTTTTATCATTATTAGTTATGAATACAAATTCAATTAAAGATTTAGCAATTTTTGGTTCTTTGGGTATTTTGTTCGCTGGAATATCTACTTGGTATGTATTACCATTGATTTTTATTGGAGGAATTAAACTAAAGGGTAAGAAAAAAAGAAAAACACTTAAAATTGATTTGAGAAAAATATGGGGTGGGAAATCTTTTGCTATAGCAGGAGGTTTGATAATCCTTGCGATATATGGAATGACTTTAATTAAGACAGAATTTAATCAATTAATGTTTTTTAAAAGAAATACAGAGGTACAAAAAGGTTTTGAAAGGATTGTTGAACTAAATGGAGGAGCTATACCTCTTTTTATGGCAATAAAAATGGAAGAAGATCCTTTGTTACCCAATTATGCAAATAGAATAATGAGCTTTCAAAAAGAATTGGAAGAAAAGGATGCCATAATCAAAGTTGTGAGTATATATGATTTTTATAGTATGTTTAATTCTTTTGAACAAGGGTTATCGGAGCTAAAGTATCCTAATAATATTATGATGTTAGAACAATTGCATATGATGGGAACAGAATCAGGAGGATCTAATCAATTAATTAATAGGCAAGAAAAAGTTATTAAATTATTAGTTTTTCCTACGGACTTAGCAAATAATACAATAGATGAAATCACCAATTTAATAAATGAATGGGAAAGTGAACAAGAAGATTTAGACGTAAAATTAGCAGGTAGTCAATTTATGATGAAAGAGTTAAATGATAACATGATAAATAATCAAGTTAAAAGTTTGCTTTTAGCATTTGTACTAATATTTATATTGTTGTTTATATCATTGAAAAAAATAAGGGCAACTCTATTATCTATTTCTCCTATAATAGTTACAATTATTTTGCTCTATGGTTTTTTAGGTATTTTTGGTATTTCATTAAATGTTCTTACTGCTACTATTTTTAGCATCACATTAGGCGTTGGGATTGATTATGCAGTTCATTTTACTTCTGTATGGATAAATTTAAAGAAAGAAAAAATGACATCTCAAGAAGCTGTAGAAAAGGCTTATGAATATACAGCAACACCTATATTAGCAAATGCTTTTGGGTTAGCTATAGGAATGAGTGCTTTGTTAGTTTCGCCTTTAAAAATACATCAAAATGTTTCTGTTTTAATGTGGATATCAATGATTTTTGCAGTATTTTTAAGTTTATCATTTCTACCATCATTATTAATAAAAGATAGATAGGAAGTTTAGAGATTTACCTGAACTCATTGAAAAATCCTCATTCTTATAATGAAGAATGAGGATTTTTTTGTCGTTAATGAGGAGTGAAGGCTTTTTGGATTCTTGAATACTTAGTGTAATTTATATGTAAAGAGCATATTTATAAAATCAAATCCATATATATTATGAAATAGAAATTTTATGGAATAATATAATATTTTTGCCATATAAAGGTAATAATAAAATAGAATTCTTTTGGTCTGAGGGAGGAACAAAAGTGGATGAGAGTAAATGTATAAAAAACAAAAAAATTAGACGATGGATTATTATAATAAGTGCATGTGTTTTTTTTGCTTTTATAATAGTATCTTTTAGTTTTTATATTTATATAAAGCAATATGTTAAAAAAGATACATTTTCAGATGGTATTTATATTAACGATATAGATGTAAGTGGTATGACAAAAGAAGAGGTTTATAAAAAAATCGAAAAATATATTGAAGATATTGAGAAAAAAAAGTTAACTCTAAAATATGAAGATTACTCAAAAGCGATATCTTTTGACAAGTTGGGATTCTCCGCTAAAAATAAGGAAGTTATTGAAGATGCATATAATCTTGGGAAAGAAGGAAGCTTATTAAATAGATATAAAAGAATAAAATCGTTAAGAAATAAACCAGAGAAATTTGTTATAGAATTCGAGTATGATATAAAAAAATTGGATAAATTTATAGATTCAATAAAAAATAACTTTTATCAAAAACCAAAAAATGCTATAATACAAAGAATAAACAATGAATTTGTGATTAAAGAAGAGATTGTAGGTTATGTTCTCGATGTTCAAGAGACTAAAAAGGATATAGTACCTTTATTAGAAGAAGGAACTGATAATATTGAGATAAAATTAACTGTAGATGTAGAGGTGCCAGATTATACAAAGGAATATTATGAGGTTATTAAAGATCCTCTAGGTGTTTTTTACACTCAGTTTAATGCATCTAATATACCACGTACAGAAAATCTAAAAGTAGGTGCTAGCAAAATAAACGGTGTTATATTACATCCTAATGATTCTTTTTCTGCTCATGATCAATTATCCCCTGTTAATGAAGCTAATGGATATAAAGCAGCACCAATCATTGTAAATGGTGTACTAGAAGATGGCCTTGGCGGAGGGATATGTCAAGTTGCTACTACATTATATAATGCTGTATTATTATCAGAATTAGAGGTCTTGGAAAGAAAAAATCACTCTATGAAAATAACCTACAGTGAAATTAGTATGGATGCAGCATTGTATGGAGATATTTTAGATTTTAAATTTAAAAATTCTACTGATTATCCTATTTATATAGAAAGTTATATTGAAGGTGATCGTTTATATATGAATATATATGGAAATGATCAAAGAGATGATAATCGAGAAATAAAATTTGAACCAGTAATAATAGAAAGAATTACACCTCCACCTGCGAAAATAATTTATGATGATGCAATGGCAGAAGGGGAAGAAAAAATAGTACAAAGCGAAGTTTATGGGTATAAGGCAAAATTATATAAACACATTTATATTGATGGGGAATATAAGGAAAAAATGCTAGTAAATTATAGCAATTATAAAGCTACACCTGCTATTATAAAAAAGGGGACTAATTCTCATAACAATTCATCTGATGAGGATATGGAATCAGAAGACAATGAAACAGAAGAAACAGAAGGAATAGAAGAAGAAGAAATAGAACATATAGAAGTAGAAGAAAAAGTTAATGAAGATAATAATGAA
>JBKGYG010000078.1:0-6127 GCA_046546235.1 Eubacteriales bacterium
AAAAAATACATGGTCATCTAATAAAAAATATGCATGGACTAATAACTCATCTAAAAGGTGATTACGAACTGGCTCAAAAATGGTATGGTGCAAAAGGAAAATACTATTATTCTTTTCTGTATCCAAGTAATCTTTATAAAAAATATGATTTAAAGAAAGGCCAAAAATCACCGAAAAAAAAATATATACAGATTGGAAATTCAGCCTGTGAAACTAATAATCATATTGAAGTATTTGAAAAGTTATCAAAATATAAAAGTGAAAACATAGAATTTATCTGTCCACTTTCTTACTCGGGAAAAGAAGAATATATAAAAGAAGTTATTGACGCAGGTTATAAAACATTCGGAAAAGAAAAATTTAATCCTATAACAGACTTCATGTCTTTTGATAAGTATTTAGAGCTACTTGCTAAAGTTGATGTAGCAATTTTCAACCATAAAAGACAACGAGGTTTAGGTAACATAATTACACTACTAGGTCTTGGAAAAAAAGTATATATTCGTGAAGAAATAACTACTTGGCAATTTTGTATAGATCATGATTTGAAGGTATATAATGCAAATGCTGATTTTGATGATTTGCTTGATAAGATGAGTGAAGACTTAAAACAAAAAAATAAAAATAAAGTAAAAAGGCAGTTCTCAGAAAAAAAGCTTGTAGAAGACTGGAAGAAAATATTTAATGCGTAAAAACTTAAGGGTGAGATTATGAAAAAATTGAGATGGGATACACAATTTTGGGGAATAGATATTTATGATTTTTCTGATATTGATAAGATATCTAATGTAAAAAAAGTTAAATTTAGTTTACCAGCTTCAAAAGACTTTATTATTCAAGCGTTAATTAATGATGAGAATATTAAGGCTATTAACTATTTAGAAGACAAGGGCTTTAGATTTGCTGAAAGTAAAGTAACTTTGGTTAAAGGAGCTATACAAATAAATGAAATGTTTACTAATAATTTTCGAAAAGTTAAGATTGAAGAAATAGAAAATTATAAAAATTTATTTTATGATTTGTATGGGAAGGTTAGCAGATTTTCTTTATTTAATAAAGGTAAAGTTAATCAATTCTATTATACTTGGGTTTTAAATAGTATAAAGGGTAAAATGGATGATTCCTGTATTGGGTATTATGAGGAAGAAAAATTAGCTGGCTTTATAACATATAAATGTAGAGATAATAGTATATCTATTGGGCTATTAGGAGTCTTTCCGCAATTTCAGGGTCACGGTATAAGTAAAAAACTTTTAGCTCATATAGATAACATAGCTTTCAATAATAAATGTAATAGTGTGCATGTTTCAACACAAGGAAAAAACGTAAAAGCAATTAATGCATATATAAAAAGCGGTTTTATCTTCGACAGTATTAAACATTGGTATTATATGAGGGGGTAGTATATGATTAAGTTTAATGTTCCACCTTATGTTGGTAAGGAAGTACAATATATAAGAGAAGCTATAGAAAATAATCAAAAATTATGTGGTGATGGACTCTATACAAGGAAGTGTAATAAATGGTTTGAAGAAAATTTTCAAACCCCCAAGGTATTACTGACAACTTCTTGTACCCATGCTTTAGAAATGGCTGCTATTTTAATTGATATTCAGCCTGAAGATGAAGTTATTATGCCTTCTTACACCTTTGTATCTACGGCTAACGCTTTTGTATTAAGAGGAGCAAAGATTGTATTTGTTGATATTAGACCAGATACTATGAATATAGATGAAAATTTAATAGAAGATGCTATTACAGATAAAACTAAGGCTATTGTTCCTGTTCATTATGCAGGAGTAGCTTGTGAAATGGATAAAATAATGCATATTGCTAAAAAACATAAAATATATGTGATTGAAGATGCGGCACAAGGGGTTATGTCGACATACAAAGGGAAAGCATTGGGTACTATAGGTTATCTTGGTTGTTTTAGCTTTCATGAAACTAAAAATTATACTATGGGTGAAGGTGGGGCTTTGCTAATTAATAATAAAAAGTTTGTGGAAAGGGCTGAAATTATTCGAGAGAAAGGGACTAATAGAAGTAAGTTTATTAGAGGTCAGATAGATAAATATACATGGGTTGACTTAGGAAGTTCTTATTTACCTAGTGATATTAATGCGGCATTACTATATGCACAATTAGAAAAAGCAGAAGGAATTAATGATTATCGACTGAAGATATGGGAGACCTATTATAAAAGATTAATAGAGTTAGCCGAGGAAGATTTAATAGAACTCCCCTATATTCCTAAAGATTGTGAACACAATGCTCATATGTTTTATATAAAGTGTAAAGATATTGAAGAAAGAACTAAACTGATTAAATTTTTGAAAGAAGAAGGAATACAAGCAGTCTTTCATTATATTCCACTTCACAGCTCTATAGCAGGACAAGACTTTGGTCAATTCAATGGTGAAGATAAATATACAACAAAGGAAAGTGAAAAACTATTAAGATTGCCACTTTATTATTTTATAGAAAAAGAAGACACATATTATATTATATCAAAAATATATGAATTTTATTATAAGGTGTTGTTAGAATTTGAAAATGATAAAAAAGTTATTTAGGAGTAAATTTGCAAAAAATATAGCAATTATAGCAGGTGGTACCGCCTTTGTTCAGGTATTAGGTTTTTTATTTTCACCAATTATAACAAGAATCTATTCACCAGATCACTACGGAATTTATACAGTCTTTTATACTACTTTGACTATATTAGTTAGTATAGGTTCGTTACATTATGAAAGGGCCATTCCTATAGCAGAAAACGAAAAAAAAGCAATAAATGTTTTAGCTTTATCTTTTACAGTATTGTTTTTTGTTGTTGTCATAACTACTATAGGACTTTTTCTTTGGGGGAATAAAATTTTATCCTTGCTGAATAGTGAAGAATTAATTGATTATAGATTTCTAATTCCCTTGGGAATTGCTTTTGCTGGAGCATATAGGATTATTCTTCAATGGGCTTATAGAACTAAAAATTTCAGAGGAATTACCAGAACAAGAGCTTCTCAAAGTATATTAAAAAATCTATCAAAAGTTACATTAGGTTTTTTGAATTTTGGTCCCATAGGATTAATATTAGGTCATATTATAGGAGAAAGTGCAGGAATAACATCATTATCTTTACCAATAATAAAATATAATGAGGATTTGTTAAACAAGATAAATTGGAAAGAAATAAAGCAGATGTCAAAGCGTTATATTAAATTCCCTTTATTTTCCGCTTCAAGTAATTATGTCTATACTTTTGGCAATAAAGTCCCAGTAATATTTTTAACAGCTATGTTTGGGAGTTCAACGGTAGGTTTGTTTGGACTTGCAAATAGTGTAGTCCACTTACCACTAAGCTTAATTGGAAGTTCGATAGGACAGGTTTTTTATGCAGAGGCTGCTGACATTGGGAAGTCAAATCCTAATAGACTAAAAGTACTGTCATCAAGATTAATTAAAAATCTAGCTCTTATTGGCTTATTACCATTGATAGCCCTATTAATTTTAGGACCCTGGTTATTCTCTATTGTATTTGGCTCAGAATGGTATGAAGCAGGTGTATATGCTAGATTAATTGCGGTTATGGTATATTTTCATTTATTAATTACTCCCTTTGGTAGAATTATGGAGATTTTTGAAAGGCAAAGTATTAATCTTTATATAAATATTTTTAGAGTAATATCAATTCTGTCATTATTTTTGTTAGCACAATACTTAAATTTAAGCTCACATATAACAGTACTATTATATGCTATTATTGTATCTATAAACTATATTCTTTTATTAATTATAGCTTATTTAGTTATGAATCAAGAAATACGGAAAAATAAAGGAGATGTTAATTATGAAAGGGATTATATTAGCAGGGGGAACGGGAAGTAGACTTTATCCTATAACTAAAGGAATAAGCAAACAACTTTTACCTATATATGACAAGCCAATGATATACTATCCATTATCTGTTTTAATGCTATCTGGAATAAAAGAAATATTAATTATATCAAATCCTGAATATATTGATTTATATAAAAATCTCTTAGGCGATGGGTCAAAATTAGAAATGAAGTATGAGTATATAGTTCAGAAAGAACCAAGAGGTTTAGCAGATGCATTCATTGTAGGAGAAGAATTTATTGCAGGAGATGATGTATGTTTAATTTTAGGTGATAATGTATTTTATGGACAAGGCTTTGTACCTAAACTTGAAAAGGCATCAAGAAATAAAGTTGGAGCAACTATCTTTGGTTATTATGTAAATAACCCTAAGGATTTTGGTGTCGTAGAATTTAATGAAGATTGCAAAGTATTGTCGTTAGAAGAAAAACCTGAGAAACCAAAATCCAAATATGCGATACCAGGCTTATATTATTATGATAATACAGTTGTTAATAGAGCAAAAAATTTAAAGCCTTCTGCTAGAGGAGAATTGGAGATTACAGATTTAAATAGGGAATACTTAGTAGAGGATAAGCTACATGTAGAATTACTAGGAAGAGGTTTTGCATGGCTTGATACAGGTACTTATGATGGTCTTGCTAATGCAGCAGAGTTTGTAAGAACAATACAAAAAAGGACTGGGCTCTATGTTGCTTGTGTTGAGGAGATTGCTTATAATAATGGGTGGATAACAAAACAACAATTACAAAATATAGGAGAAGAATATGATAAAACTGACTATGGTAAATATATATTAAGTATATTAAAGGAAGAGTAGTTAAAAAGATATTATTTTTAGTTAAAATACAATGGGTGGAGTGATTTTAGTGAATATTTTAGTTACAGGTGGAGCAGGATTTATAGGCAGTAATTTTGTGAAGCTAATGCTGAATAAATATAATGATTATAAGATTATAAATATAGATGCACTGACTTATGCTGGTAATTTAGAAAATTTAAAAGATATAGCAGATACCCAAAACTACACATTTATTAAAGCAGATATTAGAAATAGAAAAAAAATAGATGAGATATTTTCATTATATAATATAGAGACAGTAGTTAATTTTGCAGCTGAGTCCCATGTTGATAGAAGTATTGAGGAACCAGAGGTATTTTTAACTACTAATATAATTGGAACTCAGGTATTACTTGATGTAGCTAAAAAACATTGGAAGGTAAATTCTGAAGATAAATATTGCAAGGAATATAAACCTTCAGTTAAGTTTTTACAGGTGTCAACTGATGAAGTATATGGTGCATTAGGTGATACAGGTATGTTTGTAGAAACTCTTCCTTTGAAACCTAACAGTCCTTATTCAGCTTCAAAAGCAAGTGCAGATATGATTGTTAGATCTTATAACAAAACATTTGCTATGCCTGTTAATATCACTCGTTGTAGTAATAATTATGGACCTTATCAATTTCCTGAAAAATTAATTCCACTGATGATTAATAATTGTTTACAGGATAAAGAACTACCTGTATATGGTGATGGTATGCAGGTAAGAGACTGGTTACATGTATCTGATCATTGTTCAGCTATTGATACTGTCTTACACAATGGTGAAGATGGTGAAATATATAATATCGGTGGAAACAATGAAAAAGCAAATATTGAAATAGTCAAACTAATTATAAACACCCTTGGTAAATCAGAGGATTTAATTAAATATGTTAAAGATAGACCTGGTCATGATAGGAGATATGCTATTGATAATACAAAAATCACTACTCAATTGGGCTGGGAGCCAGCCTATACTTTTGAAAAAGGCATGAAAGAGACTATTGAATGGTATTTAAATAATAGAGAGTGGATTGAAAACATTTTGTCGGGAGATTATATGAACTATTACGATAAGATGTATTCGAACATTACCAGTGGAGGAAAAAAATTATCATTAGAAAATGAGGTTGCAATTTCTGAAGAAGAATAATAGAGCTTTTACTGCTATAATTAATTTTTTTACAGAAAGGAACTTTCTCTAGGAAAACTTTAATAAACAAATTTACCCAAAAATACAATAACAAAAACATTAACATAAAAATAGCTAAGTCACCCTTACGTATGTGCCCCTTAGGGGCACATGTAGACCATCAGGAAGGACTCGTCACTGGAATTGCTTTTGGCTCTAGCGTGGACATGGTCTTTGTTCCTAATGATGATGGTTATATTCGTGTTCAGAGT
>JBKGYG010000079.1:0-5956 GCA_046546235.1 Eubacteriales bacterium
TTTATTTAATTCTGCAGGGCTGATTGCAAATTTTTTTGGCGAACCAAAATTAGTTAGTATAATAAGAGTACTATCGTTAGTTTTAATTATTAATTCTTTTGGTCTAATACAACGAACAATATTAATTAAGGAATTAAAATTTAAATTACAGACAAAAATTAGTTTTATCTCTTCTATTTTATCAGGTGTTATTGCCATTATATTTGCATTATTAGGTTTTGGAGTATGGAGCTTAGTTATTAAAACACTAGTTTTGCAATTTCTACAGGCTCTTTTATTGTCGGTAGTAAATCGCTGGAAACCAACACTTACTTTTAGTATTACCGCATTTAAAAGATTATTTGGATTTGGTTGGAAATTATTAGCTTCTAGTTTGATTTCAAAATTATATAAAGATATTTTTTATCTAGTTATGGGCAGGGTGTTTTCTGCAACAGAATTAGGCTTTTATACAAATGCTAGAAAAATAAAGGATGCTGCTGCTAATTCTATAGCAAATTCAGTACAAAAGGTAAGTTACCCGGTTCTCAGTAATATTCAGGAAGACAAAAAGCGCCTAAAGGAAGGTTATAAAAAACTACTAAAAAATTCTGCTTATATTACTTTCCCTGCTTTATTAGGATTATCTGCTATAGCACCATCATTATTTAGAGTCCTGTTAGGAGAAAATTGGATTCCTTCTATTCCATATTTTCAAATCTTATGTTTAACGGGGATGTTATATCCAATTCATGCAATTAATTTGAATATATTACAGGTTAAAGGTCATTCTGATTTGTTTTTAAAGATAGAAATTATAAAACGATTATTAGGTCTTACTATAATTGCTTTAGTTATATTATGGGGACTTGGTATATTAGGCTTATTATGGGCAGGTGTATTTATATCATATATTTCTGCTTTTATAAATGCATATCATTCAAAGAGATTGGCTAATTACTCAATATTAGAGCAGATGAAAGATCTAAAGGGAATCTATCTTACATCTATTTTAATGGCTATTATAGTGTACAGTTTAGGTTCAATAATACCACTTCATGATTTCTTTATATTATTTATTCAAATTATTACTGGTGTATTACTATATATATTATTTTCATTAATTTTCAAATTAGAAGAATTTAATACAATTCATAACATCATTAAACAAATTTTGAATAAATATTTCCCACATGAAAGAAATGAAGTTAATAAGCAATAAAGGAGGCTTGTAATATGCCGGTTATATTATTAACTAATTGCTATAGTAAGGAAAAATTAAATATCGTAAAGAATCTAATTCCATCTAACTTTAATTTTTTATCATTATCAAAACCTTCTAAAAATGATTTAATAGAAAAAGCTTCTACTGCTGATTATTTTTTGGTGAGTGGTCGTGTACCTGTTGATGAGGATGTACTTGTAGTTGCTAACAAATTAAAAATGATACAAAGGACAGGTGTTGGTATTGATTCTCTTGATATGGATACTTTAAGAAATAGAGGGATTCCAGTCTATGTGAATTTAGGTATTAATTCCGCTAGTGTTGCAGAACATACGCTTATGTTAATACTTTCAACACTTCGACAACTTCCTAAATTGAATTCAAGTGTTAAAGAAGGAAAGTGGTTAAAGCAAGAACTAGGAATTCAATGTAATGAGTTAAAAGGAAAAACAGTTGGCCTTATAGGTATTGGAAATATAGGCCTTAAGGTAGCTAAAATGCTTAAAGTATTTAGTGCAAGAGTTTTATATTTTGACCCTATGAGACTAGATTTACAAGAAGAAAAAAAGCTTAACATTACATATCTTCCATTTCCAGATATATTAAAAGAAGTAGATATATTAAGTCTTCATTGTCCATTATCTTCCAAAACAAAAGGAATGATTGCGAATAATGAAATTAGCACATTAAAACCTGGGTCAATTATAATAAACACCTCTCGAGGAGGGCTAATTGATGAGCAAGCTCTTATTGAAGCTTTAAAGTCGGGGCATTTAAAAGGGGCTGGGCTGGATGTTTTTGAGAAAGAACCATTATCATCAAATAATCCTTTATTAAAAATGGATAACGTAATTCTTACTCCACATGTAGGAGGAGTAACTTATGAAGCATTTAAGAAGATGATACAAGAAGCTTTACAAAATATTATGCTTTTTGAAGAAGGACGCATTGGTGTACTTGAGGACAAAAAATTAAAAATCTAGTATTTACTACTTATTTTTCTAAAGGAGTTTTCTATGAATATAAATATTACTGATACATTTATAAATGATATATATAATCTAACTCAAGAAACTTTTAACGACTCTGTTATTCTTCAAGCGAAGAAGTGTTTTTTGGACTATTTGGGAGTTACTTTAGCAGGAGCTAAAATGTTAGGAGAAAAAGGGGAAAAAATTATAAATTCTTTTAAGCCAGATGGTAATGCTATTGCTATTGGTTTTAATAGAAAAACTAATATTCAAAGTGCTGCTTTAATTAATGGAATTAGTGCACATATTGCTGAACTAGATGATGGTGAAAGATATGGTAGAATACACTTGGGTGCTCCAATAATATCAGCACTTATTTCAATAGTTAAACATGAGGAGATTAGTGGCGAAGACTTTTTTAAGGCTATTATTGTTGGATATGAAGTTGCAGTTAGAATTGCAAGGACAATTCAACCCTCACATAAGGAACTTGGTTACCATGCTACAGGGACTTGTGGTACGATTGGAGCTGCTATTGCTGTTGCTGTTGCACTAAACTATACAAAAGCTGAAATAAAGGAAGCGTTTTCGGTAGCAGTTACTGGAGCACAAGGTGTTCTTAAAGTACAGGAAGATGAGTCAGAACTAAAACCATTAAATGCAGGACGAGCAGCTCTTAATGCGTTGCTTGCAACGTTTGTAGCTAGAGCGGGATTTAAAGGTCCTAATAATGTATTATCAGGAGATAGGGGTTTTCTTTCTATGGTGGCCGCAAAACACAATACAGAGTATTTAGTGGAAAAACAAGGAGAAAAACCATTTATAGAGAAAGCATATATGAAGCCTTATGCAGCCTGTAGGCATAGTCATTCTGCGATAGATGCAGCTATAAAGCTAAAATTAAAACATAATATAGATATAAAAAGAATAAGGAGTATTCAAGTATCAACGTATCGATGGGCTGTCAGAGGTCATGATCATAAAAATATTCAGGGAGTCGCTTCTGCAAAAATGAGTATTCCTTATAGTGTTGCTCTTGCATTAAAATTAGGTAAAGTAGGAATTCAAGAATATATGCCATCTTACTTAGAAGATACTAGTATTAGTTCCTTAACCAAAAAAGTGGATGTTTTTGTAGATGATAAATTAACAGACCTTGCTCCACAAAAACGTGCAGCTATAGTAAAAATTATTACAAATGAACATAGAATTTATGAAGCAAGAGTGGATTATCCAAAGGGAGAACCAGAGAATCCAATGACTAAAGAAGAACTAGAAAACAAGTTTATTTCATTAGCAAAATTTGCAGGTAAAAGCAAAAAAGAAATTGAAGAGATTATGAAGTATGTTTGGAATTTAGAAAGTAGCTTACATGATTTATACAATGTATTATAATATCTTTGAAAGGTCGTGAAAAATGTGAAAGATACTAGAGAATTTCTTAAAAAAATAGGTTTGCCTTCTGGAGATGCATATGATCTTCCTACTTCAGAAAAAAGATTTGCAGATGGTGCCCAGTATAGATTTGAGGTTCCAGGGATACAAGGGCCTGGAGCTATGAAAGCATTACTTAAAGAATTAGATAGATATGGAGTAGCAATCCATCGTGTTACTCAAACTAAAGGTATTATGATCCTTACAGATGATGAAATAAAAGAAATGGTATCTTTAGCCGATAAATGGCAAGTTGATCTTGTTTTAGCAATTGGACCAAGAGCAACCTATGACACGAGTGCATCTGTTCATACAAAAGAAGGCCATCGAATGGGATATCGACTTCGTGGACAGGAACAAATAGTCCGGGCAATAGAAGATGTAAAGAGGGCTATAGCTTTAGGATGTCGGTCGTTTTTAGTGTATGATGAAGGATGTTTATGGGTGTTAAATGAGATGCGAAGACAAAAGGAAATACCTTCAACTTGTAAATTCAAAATCTCAGCACATTGTGGACATGGAAATCCATGCTCAGCAAAACTTTTAGAAAGTACTGGAGCAAATTCAATTAACCCAGTTCGCGACATTCAATTTCAAATGCTTTCTTCGATAAGACAAGCTATTGAAATTCCAATAGATGTTCATACAGAGAATCCCTCATCTTCAGGTGGCTTTATTAGGCATTATGAAGTTCCTGAGATGATACGAGTTAGCTCCCCTATATATTTAAAAACAGGTGGCTCAGTTGCTAAAACACATAGTTGGGAGACTACTGGAGAAGATGCAAAAAAGAGAGCAAAACAGGTTTCTTTAGTAAAAAGGGTAATTGACGAATATTATCCAGATGCAATATGTTCAAAAAAGGGCTCAATTGAATAGGAAATTGCTGTTAAGTTAGCGGGAGGCAAGAAAATATGGATAAACTAAAAGCTATAGTATTAGGAGGTACCATTCCTCATATAGAATTAATAAAAAATTTACAGAAGCGCGGGTATTATACTATCCTTGTAGATTATTACCAAAATCCACCAGCAAAAAGTTATGCAGATGAACATATTATAGAGAGTACACTTGATCAAGATGTAGTTCTTGAGATTGCTCAGAAATTAGATGTTCAGTTAGTTATAAGCACATGTGTAGATCAAGCTAATGTAACTGCTTGTTATGTTGCTGAGAAATTAGGTTTGCCGGCTCCTTATAGCTATGAAGCTGCTTTAAATGTAACTAATAAGGGATTAATGAAAAAAAAGATGGTAGAGTATGCCATCCCAACATCTAAATATTTTTGTATTAGCAATAAAAATGAGTTAGAAAACCTTTGCTTAGAATTCCCAGTTGTCGTCAAACCCTCTGATAGTACAGGGTCTAAAGGTGTTAAAAAGGCTAATAATTTTTCTGAATTATATAATTATTTTAGAGAGGCTTTAGGGATAAGCAGAAATAATAATGTAATAATAGAAGAATTTCAAGAAGGTATAGAAGTACAAGTTGATTTTTTTATTCAAAACAAAGAACCCAATATAGTAATGACTCGTCAAAAATCTAAAATATCTCTTGAGTTTGATTCGGTTTTACAATCTACAGGATCTATCATACCAGCAGATCTTTCACAAGCGGCAAAAGATAGTTTTCTTGAAATTGCTAACAATATTGCAAATGCCTTTAATTTGAAAAATACCTCATTATTTATTCAAGCAATTGTCAATGGGGATGATATTAATGTACTTGAATTTGCACCTCGAATTGGGGGAGGTTTAAGTTATAGATTAATTAAATTGATTACTGGTTTTGATATTTTAGATGCAACAGTAGATTCTTATCTGAATATTCCTATTGATGTATTATCTAAGCAACCTAAATTTTATTACAGTACAAACATTATCTATGCATTTCCTGGTAAATTTGATTCTATACAAGGATATCAAGAATTAATAGATAGAAATATTATTGAAGAGTTTTATATTTTTAAGACAAAAGGCATGGAAATTGGTTCTGAGATGGCTAGCAGAGATCGAGTTGGGGCGTTTCTACTTAAAGCAAATAAGAAAGCGGATTTGCATAGTAAAATGCTTGAAGCAATAGATGAAATGGAAGTATATGATAGCAATGGTGATCCTATCATGAGACATGATATATTTATATAAAATTAAAAAAATATATATTATGATTGTAACATAAAAAGCATAAATTTTTTACCAAATTTTTTAATAAAGAAAAAGATATATGTCAGATAGCATCATAGAAAAGATGGATACTAAAGAATATATTCAACTTGCTAACCAACGAGCGGTTGTTGAGGGGCTTCCCTCTGTCTTTAGACGCTTCTACAATGTTGATCAAATGCCAA
>JBKGYG010000080.1:0-5717 GCA_046546235.1 Eubacteriales bacterium
ATATACAAAATAAAACAAAGGCATTAATGCTACAGTTCTGGCTATTATAAGCCAGGGGGAGCAGAAATGATAGACTGCAAACAAAAATACATTTAGTATTACTCCATAATTACCCATCCATCTCATCCGATCCAGTAAATATCCTCTGAAATATAGTTCTTCAACTATAGGAGCTACGAGAGTAAAAAAGAAGAAACTTACTAAAATTGAAATAATTATATGAGGTCTACTATATTGCTTCTGTATAGATAAACCATTCTGGAATCCATTTAAAAACAGTATTTAAAATATTATCAGAGAGTGGCTTTAAAACTGTCAGGCGCTTTTTTATATTTTTTTTACTTTTATTGCAACAGGACCCTGTGGAGAAAATCTAATAATACAATTTATTCTTTCATTTTTTTCTAATTTACCAATAATCTTATTGTGACAATAAAAACTAGTACGTGTATTAAATCTTTCAGTTTTTAATAAGTATCCAGAAGGTGTAATTCTATCTACATAACCAATCTCCTTTAAATTGTTACTTTTTAAATGTCTTTCTATATTATAAATATTATGTTTTTCTTGATAACTTAAATTTGAACTATATCTCATTTCTTTAAAGTAATCACTACAATTATCATCTTTATTAATATATAAGTATGCCGCATAACAGACTTTAATATAATAATCCTCTTCAATAGTATCAAAATACTTATGATATTCTTCATCTATGTTAGCTTTATCCATATCTAATTCATGCATTATTTCTAATTTTAGTCTATTTAACAATACCTCATCTTTTTTTAATAAAGTACCTTCGGTACATATTTTTAATGCTTCTTTGTTTTCGCCTTCTTTAATCAATATTTTTGACAACAAAAATCTTGCAGACATATTTCTTGGATCTAGTTCTATTGCTTTTTTGAAATATCTTTTAGCCTTAGGTATATTTTCTAATAATTCATTTAACTTTCCAGATTCGGCCATTATATATGAATCATTCGGATGATTTTTTGTACCCTCTTCTAATAAGGAATGAATTTCTTCAATTAATTCTTCGCTTGAACTATTAAATTTTTTATACCATTTAATTAAGTGATTTATTAAACTATGATAATGATAAGGATTACTAGATCTGCTTTTACGTATAGCTTTGAGTAATATATCTTTTCCTTTATCCCTTAAAAATATTGACTTAGATAGGTCATCCTCTTCTAATGATTCTTTAAGATAAATAGTCCCTTTGGAATTTCGCAAAATGTAGGAAGTTGGATACATTCTTAATGCTTCTTCAATTGAACTTTTTGCTTCTTCAAACTTACTATTTTTTGATAAAAACAGGGCTTTTTGTTGCAATAATAATGAATCATCAGGAAATTGTTCTGATAACATATTATAGCAATTTATTCCTATTTGCATATCTTTAAATAATAATGTTATCGTAGAATGATGACTTATTTTTTTTTGTAATGACTTTTCTAATGGACTTGATGGTATTGAACTTGAAATAATGGCTTCAACAAAATCATATTTCTCAACATCAGTTTTACAAAACAGATTAACAACTACTTCAGCAATTACAGAATGTCTTGCTCTCAATAGAAAATCCTTTTCATCTCTAGTTTTATCAAAATAAATTATACCTTCTGTATATTTAAATATATTTTCATATATTGTACTAAAATCCATATTCATAATTCTTATCAATAATGATTGAGGTATTCTATACCGTAATTGATTAACTATACAAACATATAAATAAGCTTTTTTTGCTTGTTCTGATTTAATTTTAGAAAATTCACTAGCAATAATCTCATCAAATTTCTTGTTGGTCGTAGCTTCCCTTAGAGCAACAATTAATTCTCTATCTGCCAAGTTTTTGAAAAAATCAAATTGATCCTCTTTACTAAATTCACTTAAATAATTCAAACAATTATTTTTACGTAATTTCCCTAATATTTTTGTTATTTCACCATCACTTAATTTTGATAATTGATATTCCTGATATTTAGATACTAAAGACTCTTGTGTTATAATATTCCAGTCTGAAGTTCTAGCTGCTCCAATAATTAATACTTGAGAATCATTTTGTTTAACAAAATTTATCAAAGTACTTACTTTTCCTACTCGATCTGCAATATTATCTAACAATATAATTATTGGCCTATCTATATGTTTTTGAAATTCTACAATTCTTTTAGGGTCTAATTCTGACCTACTATGGGCAAAAAATACATTTTCCCCTACTCTATTAGCTAATTCAACAGAAAGTCGTTTTAATAATGTTGATTTTCCATCTCCTGCCCCACCAGTAATAACCCATAGTTTGTATTTTGGATATTTAAACCAATTTTTAAAATCTTTAAGCAATATATTAAGTAAATCTCTATTAGCATCTAAATTATATTTAATATCTTTCCACAAGGGCTCTGCACCTTTATAAAAAGTTACATCCTTTTTATAAGGTTTTTTCATTTCGATTAAGGGAAACTCAAAATCTTTTGATAGCTCATATTTATCTTTTTCTGTTAATTCTGTAACTTCAAATATTTTAGCAGGAGCAATATTTTTCATGTAGTACTCTTCAAGTTTTTGCCTTTCTCCTCTAGTATTGTTAATCAAAAATTCACCGAACTTATCAATAGTCATATCCAGATAATCAATATTTTTACTGTTTAGATATTGCGCTAATGATTCTTTTATATTTGGGCCAACAAAAAAATATTTTTCTTCTAAAGTAGTTATATTACAGTATCTATTTAATGTTGACCATACTTTTTGAAAATTTACATCCTGCATACTATACCCAATAAAAATAAATTGTCTTTCAACCAAATCAATACTCAATTTATCAAAAAGCTTTAAATGATCATCTTTAAAATTTGCATAATCCTCTAATGAAAATACTAAAGGTATATCTTTCCTAGTAATACAACCATGTAATTTATGTAGTGTAACTTGTGTGTTTTTATCCTCAGAACCCTGGTCTAAAGGACCTACAACAGTAATTAATTCTTGAGACTTTTCATCTTCTATCTTATAAGCATTTTCTATAGCTTGTTCGATATTAGTTGTATAAATATTATGCCATTTAAATTTTGTTAAATCTCTTAAACCCTTTGAGGGATCAACATTATTCAATAATTCATACAGAAACTCATGTAATTTTTCACTACCCAATACTTCTTGTATTGAACTAGATATCATCTGGAGAGATTCACCATCATAATTTTCATTTGGATAAAAATGTTGATGAATATTTTCAGCCAGATTATTACCTAACGGTACATTGTCTCCATTTTGCAAATTTGAGGATGCTGAAGCTCCTGCACCTAAAAATAAAACTGCATTCCCTGATAAAACGGCTTTAATAATTTTCTCTTTTACTGTCATTTTACTCCTCCTTTATTAAGTTTAGCCTGATTTCATATAACATAACCAAGTTTGTCGGGTAGAAACTGGATGCGCGCATCTGACAAGTTTAATTACTCAAACCATTCAACGACCTTCACTTTTCCCATGACAGTGAGCTAGCAAAGATAGACCTACTGTCGGCACTTTTCGCTCTCCGCGTCCCTTACCATCGAGCAAATAAGTTGTTTCTATTGTAATAAAATATTCAAATCACGTTTCCCAGAGCCCCCCTCTCATCCCAGACGGTCGGTTTTCCCGAATCCGGTTGGCAGCGACAACTTTCCCGAATAACCCTTCCTGTATAATTACAGATTTAAGTATTCGCCTACATACACCCATTAATTATACAGTTTGATTATAAGTTCGACATTTATTGAGGTTGACACTGATATCCCAGCACTGTGTCTAGACAGTGTTTCCTTTAAATGTCCGTCATCTACCGAAAGCCCCTTTGCTCATTTGAGGTGTTACCTCTCCTGCCTGGAGCAATGTTTGAACATTACTTAGTTCTCACAGCAACTATAGGCTCATGCGACAATCCTAAGTCCTCTTTACCTTCAGGTTATACCCTTATAAGCATTGTCCTTGCTGTTATAACGAATCCCATCTGGAAGTAGGATTTTCCCGTCGTTACTCCGATAATCTTTTCCTGGGTGTAAGAATCAATACCCCGACTGCCCTTGCAGTGCTTTTAACCGTTTCTTTCTGCAAAGCATGGTCTTCCCCGACTTCGTACCAGGTAGACGCTAGGCGATATCCCTTTCAACAGTTTCAGAAGGGCTCATGATTTCGAGGCTGCAGTATTCGTTTCCATCCTTCAAACCCCCAGGTTTGCTTGCCGTACAGACTGTTCTGACCCTTTATCCTCTCTGAGTAGAATAGGCCACCACAGCTTTTACTTCCAAGCATCATTACGGTTCGTTACCTCACCGTACGTTGGATATGCTAATCATTTACTCGGTCAACTTATGATACAAGGACTTTCACCTTGCTAGATTATCGGCATTAACGACCGCGTCGACGAAGTTCATGAGCTTTAGTCAGACTTGACTTAGGTTCATGAACTTGGGTGAAGCGACGCTAGGAGCGAAACTGTAAACTCATGTTAGACGATGTAGGTGGTCATATTAATTTCTTGAAAATCTTTTTAATGTTTTTATGGTTACATTCTTTGTTATATCAGTTAATGGTACAATTGCTTGTACTTCACTTTCTACATATATAGTAATAAATTTTTCATCATTTAGTAATGCGTTATATATTTCTTTATAATGTTTGTTTTGCAAAGGAAATTCAATTATCCGGCAATTAATATCAAACCACTGTTTAACTTCTTTAACGCCTAAATATCTTGAATAATTTAAGTCAATATCATAAATTATCTCACGAGCTTTTTTTAAAAGCCATTCGTAGTCTAAATCTAAAAAATTACCTGTCATAAAAAAAACGTCCATTTGTCTATGTTTTTCAAACAAACTAAATACGTTCATTAATTTAGGAAATAATTTATAGAAATGATCTAAAATTACTTGTCCTTGAATTGCACCAACAATATTTTCTTTTTTTAATAGATAATTATTCAAGTCATTAGACTTAGAAGAAATAAAAAGTACTATTACTGACTTACTAACAAAATTAAGAATAAATAGATATGTGAAAAGCATTGGTATCGAAATGTTCTCTCCTTGTTTCAAATCAGCAATTAAAATCAAAGGTTTATTGGGATTTAGTATTGCTTTTCTTATAAGTATTTTTAAATTGTTTAAGTTTCCCTTTTTACCTTTAATTAATTTAAGTCTAAAATCTGATAATGACAATATACTTTTCTCAGTGGAATTTTCTATTACTTCTTTCATTTCTATTTCAAAATCTTTAATTTTTACTCTCTTTATTTTATTTAATATATTAGGGAAAATGCTAATAATTAGTAATACTGCAGTTAACCATACCATTATAAGAGAAGTCCAGGTATCATTAATAGGTGGGAATCCAACTAGAAAAATAAATGCAAACCAAATAATAATTAAAATGAATATTAACATAATAAAAATGTAAATTCTTATAAGTATAGGCTTAAATAACTCCCATAAGTTTTTAAGCATTTTATCACCTCAATTTATTAGCTAAACCTATTTCGTCTAACTATTGTATTTACAAACTCAATATCAAAACTTTCATAACACGATACTTATCCTGTTACAACCTTGCCTGCAAACCCTCATAAACCTGCTCCAGCAAATAGACCTTAATATCGCGCTGAAAATCTTCATCATTCATCATTTTAGCAAATACCTTCTGATTCTTATTCATACGCCCCA
>JBKGYG010000081.1:0-5476 GCA_046546235.1 Eubacteriales bacterium
GTTTTTGATAAGGCTTTTATTAAAAAAGCCATGGGTAGGATGAGTAAGAATCAGAAGGTGTTTGCTAAAATGATGAATGATGAAGATTTTCAGCGTGATATTAAGGTGTATTTGCTGGAGCAGGTGTATGAAGGTTTGCAGGCGAGGTTGTAACAGGATAAGTATCGTGTTATGAAAGTTTTGATATTGAGTTCGCAAATACAATAGTTATCTAAAATACGACAAGTTATTAGGGAGGGATTTTATGTTAAATATTTTAGCAAATGTATTAAATTCTTCTGTTAAAAACTTATTCAAAAATCAAGCTGATGTATTATTACACACATCGGCAACAACAATGACTGAGTGGAATTTAGGACATCATCTTTCCAATGAAATAAAAAAATATATATTTTGGTTAAATGATGATGTGGATGTATCAAAAAGAAATTATGATAACCGAAGACCAGATATAATTTTTCATAAAAGAGGAATTTTTGATTTAGATTTTCTTGTAGTAGAAGTAAAGAGAAATAAAAACGATGATAGATCTGATATTGGAAAAATAAAAAATTATTGGATGAAAGGTAGATTGAATTACAATTACGGAGCCTATATAAATATATGGAATAAAGATAATTATGTTGGTTATGTTTTTGACCAACAAGATAATATGAAAGATATTCGAGACGGTAAATATATTAATATTTCTTCTGTATCTGACCTAAAGTATAATCAAATTAATAATATGGTGATTGAGGTAAAAGAATTTGAAAATAATAGTAATGAAAATATCAACATAGAAACTGAATTACAAGAGAAAGTAAATAGTATCGAGACTATGTGGAAAGATATAATTGAAGAAAATATAGAAAATTAGTTTTTGTAGAAGAGTGGTATTTCAGATAACAGCAATGTTTACGGTTTCATTTCTTCCTAATTTACCTGTTAATTCGGTAATTTCAATCACCCTAACCCTTATGAACTTCTGGAAAGCGAAAGTTAATGCAGATAACCCCGCAAGGTAAATGTCCTTGTATCATCATATGACTGGGTTAAATGAGTAATATATCCAATGTATGGGGAAGGATTCATTCCTGTACTTTAATTAAAATTTATCATAAAAATAGGGGGACTCTGAGTGAAAAGAAACATTAAGTTAAGGTTATTTGAAATAATAGAAAAGGCACCTGAAGGTGATAAAGCAAGTAAAATATTTGATATATTTATTATAAACTTAATTATATTAAACGTTATAGCTGTTATTTTAGCATCTTTTGAAACATTAAAAACTCAGCATGAACTTTTCTTTTATTGGATTGAACTTATATCAGTAATAATTTTTACAATAGAATATTTACTACGATTATGGACTTCAAAATATAAGTTTCCACATAAATCCCCAATGATCGCTGGTATTAAATATGTTTTTTCTTTTATGGCTTTAATTGATTTGGCGGCAATATTACCATTTTATTTGCCAATGATTGTTATTGTAGATCTTAGATTCTTAAGGATTTTACGTTTAACTAGACTTCTTCGGGTACTTAAAATTAATAGATATACAGAATCTTTGGAAATGATAAAAGTAGTTTTATATCAAAAGAAAGAAGAACTAAGTGTTACTATGTTTATAACATTTTTACTTTTACTATTGTCGTCATCAATTATGTATTATGTTGAGACTGATGTACAACCAGATGCCTTTCCCAACATAATAGCTTCTTTTTGGTGGGGAGTGGCTACTTTAACAACAGTTGGATATGGGGATGTTTATCCGATAACAGTAATTGGGAAAATATTAAGTGGCATAATTGCATTACTTGGCATTGGGTTAGTAGCTTTACCTACAGGAATTATTAGTTCTGGATTTATGGATCAAATGAGTCAAAAGAGAAGGGCAAAAGAAGAGAGTAAAACAAAATTATATTGTCCGTATTGTGGAGAAAAATTAAAAGAATAATATCACTTCTTATTAACTATGTAAAATCAAACAACTTTATGTGTGATTTGGGAGATTCTATCTTCTGTAATAGTTTTAATAGACTTTCTTTATATCTAAGATATTACAATATTTTGCAGGGAAATATTAAGAAGATGTAGAATTTAATATATAATAACAAAAAATACTAAATATAATGGAGGTCTAATATGGGAGATGAATTAATTAACTATGGTGATATAGAAAGAAAGTGGAATGCGGCTGGTACTAAAATATTAAAATATACCAAGGAAATGTATCATGAAGGATTAAATGAACATAAACTTATCTCTGCTCCAGACATTTCTATCCTAGAGAATAAAGTATCAATTCAAGGAAAAAAATGGTCCGAAAAATGGAATAAAAAAATAGAAAAAGAACGAAAGGAATTAGAAAAGGAAGCTAATATTGAAGAGGCTGAAAAACTAACTCTTGAAGCTGAAAATGAATTAAAATTATTAGATGAACTTCTTATCTATACACTTAATGTTGATGATAAAGTTAACTGGGATAGCTTAAAGAACTTTGATGATTTTCCTGAAAAAAGTCCTGATAAACCAAAAAAATATAAAATTAAGGAGATACAACCTGAACCAGAATTAAAAATACCTCCATTTACTTTTTTTGAAAAGGTTTTTAGTCCTTTGAAAAATAAAAAGATTAAAATATATGAAGATAAATATAAATTATTCTTACAGAATTGGGAAAAAGAAAAGATAGAAATAGAAAGAGAAAATAGTGACTTAGAAACTATTTATAATAAAGAAATTAAAAGATGGGAGCAAAATGTTATAGATTGGGAAAAACGAAAAACAGATTTTTTAAAAGGTCAAGAGGAGTATAATAATAGTATAGAAAAATTCAAAATACAATATAAAGAAAAAAATCCTGATGCAATAGTTGAGTACTGTGAAATAGTATTGAATAATTCCCAATACCCTGATTATTTCCCTCAAGACTTTGAATTAGATTATAATCCAGAAAATAATGTTCTTATAGTGGAGTATTCATTACCTTCTCCTGAAATTATGCCAAAAATTAAAGAAGTCAAGTATATTGCATCCAAAAAAGAAATAAAAGAATACTTTTTGCCTAAATCAAAAATTACTAAGATTTATGATAGTACTTTATATAAAATAACTTTACGAACAATTCATGAATTGTTTGAGGCAGATGTCGTGGATGCATTAGACGCCATCTCATTTAATGGGTGGGTCAAAATGAGAAATGCTTCAACAGGTAATATGGAGAACACTTGTATTTTAAGTGTACAGGTTAGAAAAGATGATTTTTTGGATATAAGTTTGAAGCATGTGGATCCTAAACAGTGTTTTAAGAGCTTAAAAGGAGTAGGTAGTAGTAAATTAAGTGGCATTTCTGCTATTCAACCAATTCTACAAATAGATAAAAATGACAGACGATTCGTTCAATCTAAAGAGGTTGCTAATAAATTGGATGGAGCTACAAATATAGCAGCAATGGATTGGGAAGAATTTGAACATTTAATTAGAGAAATATTTGAAAAAGAATTTACTTCTACTGGTGGTGAAGTGAATGTAACTCAAGCCAGCAGGGATGGTGGAGTAGATGCCTTTGCCTTTGATCCAGATCCGATACGGGGCGGTAAAATTGTGATTCAAGCCAAACGATATACAAATACTGTAGGTGTTTCCGCTGTAAGAGATTTATATGGCACAGTTGTAAATGAAGGTGCAATAAAAGGGATATTAGTGACAACGGCTGATTATGGCCCAGATGCCTATAATTTTTCAAAAGATAAGCCTATAACCTTATTAAATGGAGCAAATTTATTACATTTGCTAGAAAAGCACGGACATAAAGTTAAAATTGATTTGAAAGAAGCTAAAAAGATTTTGAAATAATTAAAAACTATAATAATTTCTGAATGTAGTTTGGAGGGTAGAGATGATTTATTGGTGTTTTAATTGTAGTAATATTTCATTTGATAATATTTGTTCAAATTGTTCTGAAGAATTTTATGATGACTATATTCCATTAGATCCTACATATTATCCAGAGCTCAATTATAAGTCAAAAGGTTTTATAATAGATTTATTTAAGAGAAAAGAAAAACAATATTTAGAACTAAAAAAGGAAGAAGTAATAGTAAAATATAATAAATATAAACAGCCTTATTTTATAAATTTTATGCATTTAGTTGGAAAGTATGGCACAGAGACTGGAGATCCAGCTACTGATCCCAAATTGAATCTTTTTAAACAGGTTCTTTTAAGATTGGATTTTAATGAGATAGCTGATTTTCCTGAATTATTATCAAAATTGGTTAGAAGTACTGCCTTTCAATTTCGTTATAATAAATTTGTCACTAGATTTGAACCACATATTAAATCTAGTTTTAAAGATACACTAAGATCTTATATATCTGAAAGTGGTACTACATATCGTGAAAATTATTATATGATGTTATATTATTTTTGGACTAACAATTTATTTAATCACAAGTTAGAGTTTAAAAGCCCTGAAGATGATGAACCATTGATGAGTTATTATAATGCTAATATCTTTCTCAATATATGTGAATCAATTTATAATGATATACTTGTTATTAGATTGAAAAATTCTTTGGAAAATTTTGATAAAAAAGAATTAATAACTATGTATGAAGTTGATATAATGTCTGGATATGAGTTTGAGGATTTTGTAGTAAAGATATTTAATACTCTGGGTTATTCAGTTGAAGAAACTAAACGTAGTAATGATCAAGGTGCAGATCTTTTTGCTACAAGATATGGACAGAAAATAGTTATTCAGGCTAAAAACTACAAAGATAATGTAGGTAATTCTGCTATACAGCAAGTGTTAACTGCTAAAAGATTTTACGGATGTGACCAGGCTATGGTTATAACTAATAGGTTATACACTCCATCAGCTAAAGAGTTAGCAGAAGCATCTGAGGTAAAATTAGTTGATCGTAATGAATTGCAGAAAATGGCTATCATGATGTAGATACACTGGTTGACTTTTCTGGAATTGTTAAAGATAAAGATATTGATAAAGAATATACCGAGGCAGGTATGAATGGTTTCCCTCAGGGTGAACTTCGTGAACGGTTTAATACAGATGAGTATAATGTTTTGATTGTAGCTAATAAATATCAAACAGGATTTGATCAACCTTTATTACATACCATGTTTGTTGACAAAAAGTTATCAGGAATTACAGCAGTACAGACTTTATCAAGATTGAATCGTACTCATAAGGGTAAACATGATACCTTTATCCTTGATTTTGTTAATGAGGCTGAAGAAATTCAGGAAGCCTATAAACCTTATTATGAGCAAACTATTGTGGAAGAGACTTCTGATCCTAATCTGTTGTATGATTTGAAATATAAATTGGATGATTATAATATATACTGGCATTCAGAAGTTGAAAAGTTTAACAGTGTCTTCTATGATCCAGCCCAAAAAGACCAGGCTGAGGCCCAGGGCCTATTAAATGCTTACATAGATCCAGCAGTTGAGCGATATAGAG
>JBKGYG010000082.1:0-5348 GCA_046546235.1 Eubacteriales bacterium
GGGAAAATCTCCAAAGCTTTATTATAAGTATTTATAACTTTTTCAACTTTGCCTATTTTTTGCTCTACTCTTGCTTTATGCAAATATCCCTCTAGGTAATCAGGTTTTTCATCTAATGTCAATTCAAAATAATCAAGAGCTTCTTCATACTTTCCTAAATACATAGATGCAATACCACTTCCAAAATAAGCCTCTTCTAATGAGCCATCATTTATATTTATTGCTTCTTCAAATGCCTTTAAAGATTTTTTATACTCCTTAAGATCAATTAAAACCACTCCTTGATTAATAAAGTACATAGGGATGTGTTCTTCTTCAGAAGCTTCAATAAATAACTCTAATGCTTTTTCTAAGTTGTTATCACTATAATAGTCTAGCCCCAAATCATTTTTTTCTATGCCTTTCTTATTATATCTTGAACAACCTACTAAAAAGATAAATAATATACTTAAAAGTATTACCTTTTTCATCTGTCCCAACTCCTTATCTTATGCATATATTATAAATTTTTCTTATGCAAAAAGCAATTATGTTTTATTTTATTATTCTTTAGCAAAGAACAGACTTCCTATATAACAAGCCAACCTAGACTTTTCAATAGTAGATAAAGAATTAATTTTAGCACCTACATATTTTGAAAGAGGAATATATAAAACATTAATATCATCAGATGATTTCTTGTTTTCTGCTGCATCAACAACCAGTACATTCTTCCCTATATTAGTATTTTCTGTTTTTTGAAAATGAAAAACTATATTCTCCAAATCACTTGGCATAAAATTTATTCTACCATCTATTACTATTTCCCCATCTAATCCTATCTCCCAATCACCTTTTTTAAGTTTCAAAAAATCTATCTTTACAAGAAAAGGAGTTAATTTGTCTTTCTGATACCGTTTTATTAAGACTGTAGTTTCAATTTCCTTAAAGCGGTTTTTATCTTCTTTCCATTTATTTAGGTTGTTAATATATACTATTTCTCCTGTAGGTGCTTTAATGGAAAAGTTATATTCATCTAAAGCATATCCATATAAAAAAATGGTAAATAATCCTTTATTAGTAGCTGAGTAAAATTGAATTTTTTTCCTTCTATCTTTTTTAGAGAAATACAAAGCAAATTTGTGGGTTAATAACTGATGATTTAATACTAATTTGCTATTATTTTTATTTAGAACAGCATTGATATACTTTATTACACTTTTCATATCTAATGGGTGAAGAGAACAAAAGTGAGTATCCAAACAAAATACACTTGAGTCATTTTCTTCTAAAACAGATAAAAATTCATTAACCCATTGATGAGAAGGTAACATATTAACAACATATTCATCAAATGTTATTTTATCTTGGTTTAAATTATGTATCTTTACATTATTATTGAATGTAGTTTCTTTTTTTTCTTTAACATAAAATCCTGAAACCAGCACCCTTTTGTTATTATCAATTAAATTTTTTAAGTATTTATTACTTAAAACTGTAACTGGGTCTTTATATCCCTTAATAAAAACCGGCAATAGTAAGGAAATCACTTTTTTCTCTTTATTTCTATTTAAACCTTCATTTGATACAGAAGTTATAAATACCGCCTTTTCAAAACTTTCTTGCAAACATAATGTACCATAGCCTAAAGAGTTATTAGGATATTCTAATCTAGCTATAGGTTTATTTGTACCATCTAGAAAGTATGCTTTTATCTTTTCACCATACAAAAAGGGGTCCTCCTCCTGTACTATCCCCCATTGCATTAGCAACGCAGATGCTCCAGTTACAAATGGAGTTGCCATAGAAGTTCCACTTTTAGAATCATAGCCACCCCCTGGAGTTGGTGCTACTATATCTACTCCTGGTGCTGCTAATTCAGGTTTAATCATTAGTTGATTTCTAGTATATCCCCGACCTGAAAAATCTGCTACACTATTAGTTAAAGAATTATATGCACCAACTGTAATAGCTTTAGAAGCTGTAGATGGTATAGTTAATGTTGTATCTACAGTTGGTCTTAAAAATTGTGTTTGTTCTTGAAGCACCTCTCTAGTTGGTAACCACATATCATAATTACCCACAATAATATTACTAGGAATAAGCCGTATAGTCCAAATCCCCTCATCTATATAATCATCAAAAACAGGAACAAGGTCTAAATAAATCTCTTGAGCCATGTTATAAGGTTGTGGCTCACCATAATAAACAAAAACTTGAGTTCTCCCAACATTAAATCTTTGTGTTCCTAACCTTCTAGTCAAAGGTCCAACTTCGACTCCCCCAGGACCAATAATTGATATATTAAAGTTATCATAATATGATTTCCAAATCTGGATATTAAGGGAACGTTCTGCATTACCAACTACTATTTCAACTTCCTCAGTTGAATCTTCCTCTATAATACCACTTGTATGGTGACCTGCAGCTCCTTCATTACCAGATCCAATAACTATAGATGATTTCCATACATTAGATATATCATCTATAAAAGTTTCTAAAAGAGAACTTCCGTCATGAGAACCATAATTATTTCCAAAACTCAAATTTACTGCGATTGGTCGAGCTAACTCCTGTGCTTTATATATTACATAACTGATTGCTCTCATCAATTCGGTAGTTCTTGGAAAACTATCAGCTTCTGGCATACCTAATTTTACAATTAACAATTCACTTTCAGGTGATACACCTGTATATCGCCCTCTGCTGGCTCTACCATTTCCTGCTGCTATTCCTGTAACATGAGTGCCATGTCCACTTAAATCAACACTAGGAACAATCTCTAGTTGCTCAGCAGTATTTGGTTTTTCTAAAGCTAGATTAATTTGCTCTCTGGTAAATACCGAACCTTGTTCATATCCTTCTGGCGGGTTACCAGGTATTGTTTGATCCCATAGCTCAATTATCCTAGTTGTTCCATCTTCATTACGAAAATCAAGATGCGTATAGTCGATTCCTGAATCAATAACTGCGACTATCACTCCTTCTCCTCTAAGATTATAGGGAGGTTCTTGTACTCTTGGAATACAAGCTGCTCTATAACCACTTTCTAAACTAAAAAACAATCTTTTTGGTTTTTCTATAAATTCCACTTCTGTATAATTTGTTAATCGGTCTATTAGATTCTCTGGCACAGTTAATACAGCATATTGATTAGTAAGTATTTCTACGACAATATTTAATTCCTCTTCCAACCTTTGAATATCCCCATTATATTTAACAATTAATTCCCACAATTGTAATTCTTCATCAAATCCCACGTCTAAATCTAATGATTTTTCTCTTACACTCTCTGGTACATCAAGAGCCAAATTAAGTTGATTCTCTAATTTTTGATCATCCAATTAGACATCCTCCAAATAAAAATATCTATTACTAAAACTATATGTTATCTTGAGCCTAATTTATTCACGAAACAATACCTAATCTTATTTGCTACATTTAATCTATATTCATTTATGATAATAAAAATATTGCTTTTCCACTGGTCTCATATTAATCCTCATAGAATCAAATTTCTTGATTATATCAGGTGTATTCTCATAATCATTTTAATTTGAATTATAAAATCCATTAAAAATTTATTTTTTTGTATATCTTGGAATTTATTTGTTAATACTATAAACATATTCATATATATTATATGAATTTAAGTATATGGGAATACTTGTTTTTATAAGACTCGTATAATTAATTCCCAACTCCTTCTGCTGATAACGTTAAGTTACAGAAGATAACCTAATACTTATCCTCCCCTTTTAAAAAGAACCAACTAATTAGTTGGTTCTTTTAATTTTGCGTAGAGTTGATCTTAAATATATTTATTTATATTGACACTTCTTTTTATTAAGACTATACTTTAATAAAACCTATATTTTGTTATGATCTTAATTCTTATAATGCATAAGAGGTGATTGCTTTGAATAAATTAATAAAAAGAATTGTAGCTATTATTGTTGTAGTTATCCTATTAGGGTTATATTTTGTTAGCTTAGTAGCTGTTTTATTAAATAAGGATTATGCAACAGACTTATTATTGTGGACAATATTAATTACGGCTGTTTTATCTGTTTTTATGTTTATAATAAGGCGTTTTCACTTATTCTCACCCCTTGAAATAGGTTCTTCAGGTTCTTCTAAAAAGGAGGATGATTAATTTGGGCAAAAAGGTCGCACCTATTATTATAACAATAATTATGGTTTCTTTTACTTCACTTTATTTATTTGGATTAATTTTTTCTTTAGAATTTGCAAAAGATCCCATTAGTTACTTTTTTATGATATTAGGTGCTTTTATAGTAATTGGATTTATTATAGCACTTATATATACACTTAATCAAAGACTTAAAGAGATAGATAAGGAGGATGACGATGATCTTAGTAAATACTGATTTTATTACTGGTAAGGAAGTAGAAACCCTTGGCATTGTAAAAGGTTCAACAATCCAAGCAAAACATTTAGGAAAAGATATTTTAAGTGGACTAAAACAACTTGTAGGCGGAGAATTATCAGCTTATCAAGAAATGATGAATGAAGCAAGAGCACTATCTACAAAACGTATGGTTCAAGAAGCTGAATCAATGGGTGCTGATGGAATAATTAATATACGTTATTCATCCTCTGCCATTATGGCAAATGCAGCGGAAGTTATCGTCTACGGAACAGCAGTAAAGTTTAAATAAAAGAAGCCTCTTGGCTTCTTTCAGACTGTCGACAAAGTCAAATTATTATAAATACATAGTAGAGGAATATATATACAAATAAGTGATGTTTTAAATATTTGATTAGAAAAAATTAGTGAGTGGAGATTGTTATTCCGTTAAAAACCTTAAATGTTTGACCGTTAGGGAGTTTTTAAGGTTTAGGAATAACAATTGGAACGAACTTAGTTTTTCTTCAAATATTTAACCTGAACGTTTTGTATATATATTTCTCTACGGATTTACGGAAAATTCCTAAATTATTATTTTGTCTACAAACTGAAAGAAGCCACTTGGCTTCTTTTTTAAAAGACTATAACTTTCTTATCATTATGAATTGGGTGAGGTATTATTGTACTTTCTACACCATATACACTCTTTATATTATCTGCTGTAAGAACTTCATTGATTAAACCTTTTGAAAAAACCCTTCCCTTTTTTAACATAATAACTTCATCACTATAAAATAAAGCCAAATTCAAATCATGCACAACATTTATTACTGTCAAATCTTTTTCTATACATAAACGCTTTATCAAATCCATAAAATTAATTTGATGTTTTATATCTAGTGCTGTAACAGGTTCATCTAGCAGTAAAATTTTTGTATCTTGTGATATTGCACGGGCTAAAATAACTCTTTTAAACTCTCCACCACTTAACTTAGT
>JBKGYG010000083.1:0-5330 GCA_046546235.1 Eubacteriales bacterium
ATTCTTTCCTAATGAAAGAGGAGAAGATCTTCTTAAATGGTTACGTATAGAAGGGATAAAAGTTGACACTATTTTAATAACAGCGGATAATACAGTTGAAACTGTTGAAGAATGCTTAAGGTATGGAGCAGTGGATTATCTAATAAAACCTTTTGCTTTTGACAGACTAAAAGAAGCATTAGTACGATATCGCTCAAGAAAGAGAGGGTTAAAGCCTCTTGAAAATATAGGACAAGAAACATTGGATAAATATGTTTTTAGTGAGGATGTTGTTAAACAAGAGTATTTAGATGATACTCAATTTAGCAAACAAACATATGATAAAGTTTATGATTATCTTATCTCGAGGAAAGGAACTAGTTTTACAGCTCAGGAAGTTGCTGACTATTTAGGGGTGTCAAGGATAACAGCTAGAAGATATTTAGATTTACTCGAAAAAGAAGGTATAGTTATAATGGATCTAGAATACGGTAAAGTAGGAAGACCAAAAAATAAATATAAAATCAAATAGTATTTTAAAAAAATTCTAGTCATTAAACGGCTAGAATTTTTGATTATATATACACCATATTCATTCGCGTTAATAAAAATATGACTTATCACTAGAGACATAAAATGCAACATAAATCTTACTGAAATATACAAATTTTTACGTTTATATTACATAGAACGTTAATATCTTTAAAGAATGTGTAATATTTGATATAATTCTATTAAAACAAATGAAGGTTATCTTTTAACTAGTAATAACAAAACTTTTATTTTTATTTTTATATAAAAAGAGGTGGAATCGTGAAAAAACGATGTTTAGGAATATTATTAATAGTAATTCTTGTTATTCAACAATTTTCATATGTAGCAAATGCTAATGAAGATAATAATGAACTAAAGTTATTGTACGATGGGGAAATTCATAATTACAATAATAGTGTTGTAAGGATACAGATTAATGGACAAGAAGTTCAGACAGGTGATATGCCAGGAATAATAATTGTTGAAGATCAAGTAGGGAGGACTTTAGTGCCTGCTAGAGAAGTTTTTGAAACTATTGGGGCAGAAGTTGAATGGAAACCTACAAAGGAAGAAATATACATAACTTATAAAGACACGTTTATCAGATTAAAAATAAATAGTCAGGAAGCTTTTGTGAATGATAAAAAAATAATGTTAGATGTTCCAGCTAAGTTAGTACAAGATACAACAAAAGAGTATGCTAAAACAATGGTTCCATTTAGGTTTGTAGGAGAGGCACTTGATTATGAGGTGGATTGGGATTCGAATGAATACATAGCAATTATAAATGAAAAAGAGAATAATGATAGTGGAGAAGATTCTTCTTCTGAAGAAGAATTAGACGTTCCAATTTCAGAAGATGAAATGATAAATGAATTAGATGGAACAGGAGCAAAGAGACCATTGCCAACACCATTGGCTGAGAATTTGATTAAATGGAATGCAGATAATGATTTGCTTTCGAATTTTATTGGAGAATACGTAAAAGAAAGTATTACTGAAGAAAAACATTCAACAATTAATGTGAAAGATATAGAACACAATGATGAACTTAATAAGTTTAAAATTGTAGCAGATGGCCCAATTAGCTCAGTTAAAGAAACTGAGTGGGAGGACAAAATAATTTTAGATATAAAGAATGCTAAAAATGATATATCAAGCTCTAAAATAAATTTAGGTGAAAATAATTATATAAAAAGTATTCGTTCTAGCCAATTTAAAACAGATCCATTAGTTACGAGAGTAGTATTTGATATTAATGGGGAAAAAGACAGATTCAATATTGAATTATCAGAAGATAGAAAAGAAATTACAGTAAATGTATTAAATAATATTCTGTTAAAAGTAGAAACAGGGCAAAATAATAAAGGTGATTTTGTTAAACTGTTAGGGTTAGAAGCACCAGAAGTGAAAGTATTTAGATTAAGTAACCCTAATCGATTAGTAATTGATTTACCAAATACTTTGTCTAGTGTTGGATACAAATTAAGTTTAGCAGAAGGTCAATATATTAAAGAAGTACGTACCGCTCAATTTAATGAAACAATTTCAAGGGTGGTGTTAGAAACAGATGGACAAGCAGATTATATTATAAGCGAAGAAAATAATAGTACTACAATACAAATAATAGAACCAGGATTTCAGAATATTAAGTACGAAAACCATAAGTTGCCTAATTTAGTTATAAGAAAGCCTGATAATGTTACGTTAGAGGATATAAATATAAAAGATTTATATTTAAATAAAGAAATAGTTTTAGAAATTAAGGGCAATCATACTTCGTTATATGGCAATGGGCTTTTAGGTGTTTATGATGGTCAAGTTGAAAAGGTAAATGTTTCACTTAATAGACAGGGCAATACAGAATTTAGAATCAAAAATTATGGGATATTTGCAGCAGATATCTCAGAGGATGAAAATAATATTTTTATAGAATTATTTAAGCCTAAGGACAAATATTCTCAAATAATAGTTATTGATCCTGGGCATGGAGGAAAAGATCCTGGAGCGTCTCATAATGGATTGATTGAAAAAGAACTTAATTTAGAAATTGTTAATTATGTAAAAATGTTTTTAGATATGGATGATAATATTAAAACATATTATACAAGACTAGATGATACTTATCCTTCTTTACAAGAGAGAGTTGAATTAGCCAATGAAGTGGAAGCAGATATCTTTTTGAGCGTACACAATAATGCATATTATAGTAACTTTAATGGGACTGAAACATTATATTTTCCACAAAATGAAACGTCAGGATTAGATTCTGCTGAATTTGCTAGCATATTACAAGAAGAATTAGTTAATGATTTAAAACTAAACGACAGAGGCTTGAAAGAAAGAACCAATTTATTTGTATTAAAAAATACTAATATGCCAGCTGCTTTAGTAGAAATAGGTTTTATTTCAAGTTCTATTGATTCAGAAAAATTAAAGGAAGAAGAATTCAAACAAAGAGCAGCAATAGCTTTATATAAAGCTATTACAAGAACTTTTGATGATTTTCCTACAAAAAGATAATTTAAATAGAAGCTTCTAGCTATAAGCTAGTAGCTTCTATTCAGTTTGAAGACAAAATAATAATTTAGAAATTTTTCGTATATACGTGGGGGGGACGTGAGAGACTAGTGAAATCCCTTAATATATTATTATCTTGAAATTACTTTTTCAAATGATATAATGTATTACAATGGTGTATATAGGGAATATATATTTTGTGAAAAAGATATTTGAAAGAGAGGTTTTTATATGAAAAGAGTTGATGGACGAGAAGTTGATCAAATTAGAGATATTGTATTTCATAAAGACTATATAAAATATCCAGAAGGATCTGTACTTATTGAGATGGGGGATACTAAAGTTCTATGTAATGCTTCTGTTGAAGAAAGGGTACCACCATTTAAAAAAGACAGTGGTGAAGGTTGGGTTACTGCTGAATATGACATGCTTCCTAGAGCTACTCATGATAGAAGAATAAGGGATATTAGTAGATTAAAACAAAATAAAAGGACAGTAGAGATATCTAGACTTATTGGAAGAGCATTACGATCTGTTATAGACAATAAGGCTCTAGGTGAAAGAAGTATAACAATAGATTGTGATGTTATTCAAGCAGACGGGGGGACAAGAACTGCAAGTATTACAGGCGGTTTTGTTGCTTTGGCATTGGCTTGTATTAAATTGAATAAAAAAGGTATAATTAATAAAAATCCTATTAAAGCAATGGTTTCTGCTATTAGTGTGGGAATTGTAAAAGATGAAGCTTTATTGGATCTATGTTACCATGAAGACAGTAAGGCTCATGTAGATATGAATGTAGTAATGACAGATGATGGTGATTTTGTTGAAATACAGGGAACAGGTGAAGAATCTCCATTTACAAGTAGGCAACTTGAGGAGTTATTAAAATTAGCTAAAAAAGGTACAAAAGAGCTTATAAAAAAACAAATAGAAATTTTAGGGGATATTGCTGATGAAATCTAAGATAATTTTTGCAACTAAAAATAAAGGAAAAATAAAAGAAATAAGAATGATATTTGAGGATGATAATATTAAAGTAGTATCAATGGAAGAAGCTGGGATTAATATTGATGTAGTAGAAGATGGAACAACATTCGAAGAGAATGCTATTAAAAAAGCTAAAGAAATTATGGAATATTCGAAGACTATTGTTATGGCTGATGACTCAGGTCTTGAAGTTGATTATATGAATAAGGCTCCGGGAATTTATTCTGCACGTTTTGGTGGGGAAGATACTTCTTATACTATCAAAAATCAAATGATACTTGATAGGCTAAAAGATATTCCTTATGAAAAAAGAACTGCTAGATTTGTTTGTGTTATAGCGACTGTTTTTCCAGACGGGAAGATTATAACAACAAAAGGTACAATTGAAGGTTATATTGCTCAGAAACCTAATGGGGATAATGGTTTTGGTTATGATCCGATTTTTTATGTGCCTGAGTATAATTGTACTACGGGAGAGATGTCTCCAGAATTAAAAAATAAGATTAGCCATCGAGGAAAAGCATTAAGAGCCATGAAATTAGACTTGGAAAAATATTTATAATGTATATAACAACATAAGGTGATATAATGAAAATACTTGTGATAAGCGATACTCATGGCAAATTGAATAGAGTTGAAAAAGTATTAAAAACAATTACAGATATTGATAGAATTATCCATCTTGGAGATTTAGAAAAAGATGCGAAAGAATTAGAATTAACTAAACCATATATTATAGATTATATACCTGGTAATTGTGATTTTTACTCAAATACTTCAAGGGATAAAATCATTAGTTTTGGGGAACATAAGATATGGTTAACCCATGGTCATCAGTATAATGTGAAATGGGAATATGAAACAATTATGAAAATGGCTATTCAAAAAAAGGCAAATATAATATTGTTCGGACATACCCATATACCATATTTAAAACAGGAAAGTAAATTGGTCCTTATGAATCCAGGTAGCTTATCACAGCCTAGAGGTGGTTTTAGACCTTCCTACGGTATTATTGACTTTGACTCAAAGGATACACCTCATTTTACAATTAACTATCTATAAAAATGATTCCCGTTCCACCTACTTTAATACTCTTAGCTAATATGGTTGTACAATTGGGAAATGACTAAAGTACCAACTATATGAAAAATAGATTTTCTTTTAGAATAAAAAAATGAAAATAGGTGTTGACATTTGTTGTGACGACGTGTATAATAACTCTTGCGTCTAAAAAAAGAGTGTAAAACTTCGGGGTGTGGCTCAGCTTGGCTAGAGCGCTTGATTTGGGTTCAAGAGGTCGCAGG
>JBKGYG010000084.1:0-5186 GCA_046546235.1 Eubacteriales bacterium
TTTTATTATTATAGTAGGGGCGTATCACGATGCGCCCATTTTATTATTATAGTAGAGGCATATCACGATGCCACTTTTATTCTTAATATTTAACAAAATTCTTGGTAGTATAAAAAATTATATTAAAAACCTTATTTTTGCATAAACTTTATGATATAATAGTTTCTGTTTAAATTAGAGTAAGATATTTTATATTGTTAGTGATAGATGGAGGATTTTATGAAGAAAACAAAGATTATATGTACAATTGGACCAACAAGTGAAAAAGAAAATGTTTTGATTAAACTTATAGAAAATGGAATGGATATAGCAAGGTTGAATTTTTCTCATGGAGATCATGAAGAACATCTTAGAAGAATTAATTTAATCAAAAAAGCAAGAAAAAAATTACAGATTCCAGTTGCTATACTATTAGATACAAAAGGGCCAGAGATTAGAACAGGTATATTCGAAAATGGAAAAGCCACTTTAAAAGATGGTGAGGAATTTTTACTAACTATAAAAGAAGTTTTAGGAAATAATAATAAGTGTTCTGTAACATATAAGAATATGGTTGATGATATAAAAATAGGAGATACTATTCTTATTGATGATGGAATTATTGAATTAAAAGTTAAAAATGTTACTGAAAGTGATGTTCTTTGTACTGTTGTAAGTGGAGGCAATATAGCTAATAGAAGAGGTGTTAATATTCCTGATGTCAAGACAAATTTACCACCTATTACAGAGAAGGATAAAAGAGATATACTTTTTGGTATAGAAAATAATGTCGATTTTATAGCGGCCTCTTTTGTTAGAGATGCTAATGCAGTATGTGAGATACGAAAATTATTAAAAGAAAAGAATGCGGAACATATTCAAATAATTGCTAAAATAGAAAATCAAGAAGGGCTTAATAATATTGATGAGATTATTAAAGTGTCAGATGGTATTATGATTGCAAGAGGGGATCTGGGGGTGGAGATTCCAACAGAAAAAATACCTGTTGTACAAAAGAAAATAATTAAAAAGTGTAATGAAGCTTGTAAGCCGGTTATAACTGCTACACAAATGTTAGATTCTATGATAAGAAATCCTATACCAACGAGAGCTGAAGTTACAGATGTAGCAAATGCAATATATGATGGGACAGATGCAATTATGCTTTCAGGAGAAACTGCTATGGGCAAATACCCACTAGAAACATTAAAGACAATGGTTAGAATTGCCCTTGTAACAGAGGAAACATTAGATTATACGTTGTTGTTAAAACTAAGAAAGATGGCAAGGTCAAAGAATATAGCCAATGCAGTTAGTTTCTCCACTTGTGCTACAGCACTTAACTTAGGAGCTAAGGTAATAATAAGTTCAACTATTTCTGGGTTTACTGCTAGGATGGTATCAAGATTTAGACCTAAAGCTCCCGTTATAGGGATATCACCTTTAGAATACGTACAAAGAAGAATGCAAATCTATTGGGGAGTAATCCCAATTAAGATAAAAGAGGTAGAGTCTACTGAAAAGTTATTAGATTTAGCGGTTGAAGAAGTAAAAAATAGAAATATTATTAGCAAAGATGATTTAGTTGTTATTACAGCTGGAGTTCCAACAGCAACTCCTGGAGTTACTAATATGATGAGAGTAGAAAAGATATAAGAGCTTGTTAAGAACAAGCTCGAATAATTTTAATTAATTCTGGTTTTTATATTGTGGTTCTTCATTTAAAACGAAGTTAAGCCTATTTTGTAGTGTTTGAGCCATGTTTTCAGCATTAGTCGCTAATTGATTAAATGTTTGTTGAGCTTCTTTATTATTAGTATCTAATGAAAAAGTTTTCAAGTCAGATGCTAATCCTTTAGCACTTGCTAATGATTGTTCAAGTTTATCAACTGTAGCCATGTTGTCACCTCCATTTGTTTAGTACATCAATTATTATTAACTATTTTTAAAGCTATATGCTTGTTTGATATTACCAAATAAACAAGTTACTTTGATTCAATCTAATATGTATTTAATTCCCCATAAATGTAAGTATTTCTAAACTTTTTTAAAATAAGTTTTGGATGATTGTGCAAAATATCATTGATTTTAAAGACATATAATATATAATATAGAGGGTATATAATTATTAGATGAATGTATGGGCTAAAAAAAGAATGGAGGAATAAAAAATGAAAAAAACTTTAATAGTAATAGGTGTTATACTAATACCAATATTAATATTTATATTTAGTTATAATGGATTGGTATCAAGTGATGAATCTGTAAAACAATCATTAGGTCAAATAGATACCCAATTACAAAGAAGAAATGATTTGATCCCTAATCTAGTTGAGACGGTGAAAGAGTATACTAGTTATGAAGAGCAAATATTTACTGACATAGCAGAAGCAAGGGCAGATTTAGCAGGCGCTAACACAGTTGCAGAACAAGCAGAAGCTGATGAAGCGCTAAATTCGTCTTTGTCAAGGTTACTTGCTATTGCTGAAGCTTATCCAGATCTCAAAGCAAATGAAAATTTTATTCAGTTACAAGATGAATTAGCAGGTACTGAGAATAGAATTGGAAATGCGAGAAGGGTTTATAATGAAGCAGCTCAAGAACTTAATAGAAAAGTTAGAAGGTTTCCTACAGTTATGATCGCAAATATGTTTGGATTTGAACAAGTAGATTATTTCGAAGCTGATGAACAAGCTAGAGAAAATCCGGACGCAGGTGATTTGTTTGATAATTAGACTCAGACGAGAAAGACTAATTACTTTAATTATATCTTTTATTTTAATTGTTTTTTCTTCCATAACAGTAATAGCATCATCTTCAATTCCAAAGCCAACTTATGAATTTTATGTTAATGATTATGCAAATGTGTTAGATAATCAAACAAAGCTTCATATTATTAATAATGCAAAAGCCCTTGAAAATGCTACAAAAGCTCAAGTGGTAGTAGTAACTGTAGATAATATAGAAGGTGAAGCATTAGAACATTATTCATTAGACTTTTTTAATAAAGGGGGAATAGGAGATAAGGATGAGGATAACGGTATATTAATATTATTAGATGTAGAAGGAAGACAATCTAGAATAGATGTTGGATATGGTCTTGAAGGAGCACTTCCAGATGGCAAAACTGGGAGGATTCAGGACAAGTACATGGTTCCATATTTTAAAGAGGGGAATTATAATCAAGGTATTAAAGAAGGTTTTAATTCAATAGTTAATGAAATTTATTTGGAATATAATTTGGAGAGCAATATTATAGGCGGAGATTATACTCCTATCGATGAACAACCTAATAATAATAGATTTTCGATTTTTTGGATAATAGGTATAATTATTCTTGTGATTTTGGATTTTAAATTTACAGGTGGTATGTTTACTTTATTTATATTAAGTAGCCTTGGTAGATCTAGCGGTTCTAGTCGTGGAGGAGGAACTGGTGGAGGGGGTAGTGCTGGTGGAGGAGGCAGCTCCCGAAGTTGGTAGATGATTTAATCTAAACAGGTATTATTTCGTTTGCCACAAACTTAGTTTTTCTTTTAAGATTTAACCTGAAGTTTTATATAATTCCTACGGAAATTTCCTAAATTATTATTATACCTAATCCTGTAGCTTTTGTTACTTAAACAATTCATTTTCTAATTTATTAAGATCAACAATTTTAATGGTGGATTTATCATAGTCGATAAGTCCATCATTTTTCATTTTAATAAGTTCTCTTGACAAAGAAGGGCGAGGTATTCCTAATAATTCAGCCCATTCATTTCTGCTTTTATATAATTCCAAGTAAAGGCTTTTTTGTATTTTATATACTTCAAATAAATGATGTATTATTTTTTGGCGTATAGATTTAAAGGATAAATTGGTTATTTTTTGATTTAGTAAAAGTATACGGTCAGAAAAAGCATGAAGTAAGTTTTCATAAATATTAGGATAGTAATTACACATATTTATAAAGTGCTCTCTATCGAAAAAAATAATCTCGCATTGTGAAGAAGCTATAATAGTAGATGGATAAATATTATGATTTGAAAAGAGAATAACCTCTCCAAAAACTTTCCCGATATTTAAAGTTGCAATACTAACTGTACGACCACTAGGGTAGATTTTATTAACGCTAATTATGCCGTCTAATATTAATCCAAGATGATTGCAATGTGAAGCTTCAAAAGCAATTACTTCTTCTGGATTATAGTGTTTAATAGAATACTTTGATATTTCTAATGCTTTTGTTATTGTATTTTTGTCTAAGCCTTTAAGAAGAGTGAAATTTTGTAGTTTGTTAATAATGTCGTTCATAGAATGCTCCTTTTGGTAACTTGTGTTACCGATTAATTAATTATATTTTATTATAATAATGCTAACAGGTCAATAAAACTTAATTAAATGAGAGGAGAATTAATATGTTAAGAAAAGTAATTGAGATAAATGAAGATAAATGTGTTGGTTGTGGTTTGTGTGCGAATGCTTGTCATCAAAGTGCTATAAAAATTATAAATGGTAAAGCAAAACTAGTTAGTGATTCTTATTGTGATGGATTAGGAATGTGTTTACCTGAATGTCCTACTGATGCCATTTCCCTTGTTGAAAAGGATACAGATGAATTTAAGGAAGAGAGAAGAAATATAAAAGATAAAATGGAAAACAAAAGTCAAGGACATGGTGGTGGATGTCCAGGAACAAGAGCTGCTGCAATAAATAGAAAAGCAACAGAAGAGGTTAAGAAAGAAGAAAACAATGTAAATGAAAGTGACGTACCGTCACAATTGAATCAATGGCCGGTTCAGATTCATTTAGTTAGTCCTAGAGCACCTTATCTAGAAAATGCAGATTTATTAATTGCTGCAGATTGCACGGCTTTTGCTTATGGTAATATTCATAATGATTTTATAAAAGGAAGAATTACCCTTATTGGTTGTCCAAAGTTAGACGATAATAATGCTTATAAAGAAAAGTTTAAAGAAATTATGACAAATAATAATATTAAAAGCATTACAGTCCTAAGAATGGAAGTACCTTGTTGTGGTGGAATAGTAACTTCAGTTAAACAAGCTATGTTAGAAAGTGAAACTATAGTTCCTTATAATGAGGTAATTATTGGAGTAGATGGAAGTAAGAAATAGTTTAAAAATATTAAAGAGCAAGTTGAAAGTTTGATTTCAACTTGCTCTTTTAATATACCAATAATTTTGTGCAGTAATTGAGAGGTA
>JBKGYG010000085.1:0-5142 GCA_046546235.1 Eubacteriales bacterium
TAAAATCTTCAGGCAGGTACAATTCCTGCCAGTAGAACTCCCATTGACCGTTCAAAGGAATAAGACCATCTTCTTTCCAACTCCAGTCATTTAAATCCATTACCCCATCAATTGCTATAGGTTTCTTTTGAACCCCTGTCTGATTTGATGCAGAGCTAGATGTATAAGATGGCATTATTAAAAAAAAAAACATACTAATAGTATAGTGAGTGTTTTAGTAAAATTCATTTAATCACCAAAATTATTTTTAATTTATAAGATCTTTAATTTGCTTTAATAAGTGTTAATATGCTAATTAATCCAAAAAGTCTTAAAACAACAATTTTCTACAAAATAATTATTGATAATATTATATCACCGTTTATTTATTAAATCAAAGAAAAAAATCAACTAAATAATTTTAATGCATATTGTGGAGTTAGATTAGCCTGAGCTAACATAGCAGATGAAGCTTTTTTTAAAATATTATTCTTAGTAAAACGCATCATTTCTTGAACCATATCAGCATCCCTGATACGAGATTCAGCAGTCTGGGAGTTTTTTGCAGAGGTTCCCAGGTTATTTATGGTATGTTCTAACCTGTTTTGATATGCTCCAAGCTCAGACCTTTGATTTGATACCTGGGAAATGGCATTATCAATTGTTTTAATAGCCTTAGATGCTGTTTCTTGTGAAAAAATATCTATTGAAAAAGTAGTAAAATCTAGATATACTTTTTCCCCTTCAGATAATCTAGTAGGTAATTTAAACAAAGTATCTCCTTCTCCATTAAATTCTGTTGTCCATTTCATTCTACTTTCCTGATCCCAATTTGTATATCCCACTATATTACCTTGAGTATCTTTTAATCCTAAATCACCGTTATAATCAACAACTGTATAATTTCCTGATTCTAATTCTTTATCGTTAGTCATTTCAGCGCTTACATTTGTACTGGCTTTAACATAAAGTCTGTTAGTACTCCACTCAATTTCATCTATTTTAACTCTACTACTATTACCTTCAACTATGTTGCCTGGAAAATCAATTACTTGTGTATAAGAAAAACCGTTAGAATGATCATATTCAAAAACTTCTGCTGTTGATAAATCATCTGTAGCTTCAGTAAAAAGAAACAACTTTGTACCATGAGCATTAAATTTTGCAACATAATGGCCATTTGAGTCCTGTAACACATAATCAGAATTAACCTTTACTACATCATAAGAAAGACCTTCATCTATAGCAATATCATCCACAGAAATAATATCATTTGAAGAGTGATCTAAAATTCCTTCAACATTATAATCAACAATATCTTTTTGTATCCCTAAAGCTTTAGCACTCATATCAGAAATATTTTGCTCAATATTTTGTCCTTGGTTGGCTCCAATTTGCAAACTATATTTTTCATGACTACCATTCAATAATTTTTTCTTATTAAATTCAGTATTATAAGCAGTCCTGTCTACATCTTCAGTTAACTGATTAAACTCTTTCTGGATTTTCTGACGATCTCTGATATTATTTGTACCGTTTGCAGATTGAACTGCTAATTCCCTCATTCTCTGTAGATTAGAATGTGTTTCATTTAGAGCACCATCTGCAGTCTGGATCATGGAAATCCCATCCTGAACATTACGAGTAGCTTGATTTAGACCGTTAGTTTGGGCTCTTAATTTTTCACTAATAGCCAGCCCAGCTGCATCATCAGCAGCCCCATTTATACGAGACCCAGATGATAGTCTTTCCATTGATTTGGAAAGTAACCTATTTTTTTGAGTCAGGTTTCTGTAACTAAAACGTGATATAAGATTAGTTTGTAACCTCACGCAAACCCCCTCCTTAAGATTGTTCGATGGAAACTTGAATACTTATAAACATTTTATCATGAAAGGGGAGTTCATTGTTTTAAGCCAACTTTAAATTATTCTTAAATTTGTTTTAAAGTGTTTTTTATAATAATATTATTACTTATATACCAACACAAGAAGGCTAGCTTTATCTACAGTTGTTATAGCTCTTTATTTACGTAAAACAGAAAGATAATAGCTTTAAAAAAGAGGATTCCCTTCCAGATGGGGAATCCTCTTTTCGCTTTACTATGGTTATTTAATAACTCTAAGTCTGGATAGAGCATAAATCTGTTGCTTTATCCAGATATTAATACTGCCACAATAGTTAAAAAGTGTGGTACTTTGTATATATCAAGAAGGTAACTGCTTGACAAATAGAAATATAAATAGTATTATTAGAGTGGACGTTCAATCTAACTTGCGGAGGTATTTATATATGAGTAAAAAAGAGCTGATAATGCAGACTACTCTGGAGCTTGTAAACGAACTTGGACTGCTAGGCACAACAATATCAAAGATATCAAAAAGGGCTAATATTAGTCCTGGGGTAATTTATCATTACTTTAGTACAAAGAATGAAATAATTCATATCTTATACAAAAGTATTGAAGAGGATTTTATTGAAAAAGTTAAGGAAAAAAATCCGCTAAATTTATCTATACTTGAGTGTTATAAATGTATCTGGATAAAAGTCTTTAATTATTCTATTAATAACCCAAAAAAGATGATGTATATTGAAGCATACCAAAATTCTGCATATATGAAGAACTGTATATCCACAGCCAGAAAAGAATTTTTAAGTAAGTTATCTATAAAAAATCAGAAAAATATACAAAATGGCGAGATGAAAGGTCTACCTATAGAAGCCATATATGCAATGACGGGTCGTGTAGCTATAGAATTGGCAAAATTGCATATTAAGGGTTTAGACCCATTAAAAGATAATACTGTTGAGGAAGTGGCTGAATCTGTCTGTAGAAGTATATTAATTTAGAATAAAATTGGGATGTATTGCAATGTCTAATTTGGTATCATCTATTATTGTCACAGTGTTTACATTTGGTACGGCTATTTTTTACGTTTTAGCTTGTATAGAAAGATCTGTTATGCTTCTTTCTCTTAATCCAGCTAGTAAAAAAGTTAATGATGAAGAAGCAAGATTTGTTCATACCTCACTGAAGCGCCTCATACCATTACTTCCACCTTCAAATGGTTTTGTTATTCTTTTTGGTACAATTAGTTTGATATATCAGGCGGTAATCAGAAACTGGGATATTGTATCAGTTTTATTAATAGTAATTTATTGTTCTGCAATGCTTTATATTATTTTTATTGGGAAAATAGCAGAAGTAGTTAAGGAAGTTCGGAGTACTTCAAGTACTAATGACATTATAATTTTTAGGTTTATATTGAAAGCTCTATGACAGGAGGAGATTACTATTAGTAATTTAGACTTATCAATATTGATGAAAAAGTTGTTACCAGAAGAGGGCATAAAGCACTTTTTAGAGGGAGAAAAAGAAAAACAATTGGTATATGCATCTGAAAAATCCAAAGTACGTCATAATATACCAGAATTAGTAGCTAAATATGGTGATGGTCCTCCCAAATTTAAATTTAAAACATTTTTAACCATGATTTATACCTTTATACAGGCGAGGAAGAGCTATAAAGCTGTTAAAAATAATCCTGAAGATTATAAAATAGAAGCACCTCATGAATTAATAGATGATATATTTGAGTATGCAAAAGGAATAGGTGCATTAGATATAGGTTTTGTAAAGGTTGAGCCAAAAGAGATTTTTAAAAACTCCTCAATACTCTATAAAAATGCCATTATAGTTACTATGAAGATGAAGGAAGAACCAATTAATGATGCGCCTTCTAAAGACACAGGGCATGAGGTTCACCGCACCTACAAGGAACTGGGCATTATTGTTAATAAGATAGCCAAATTTCTAAGAAAGAAGGGGTATGGTGCACAGTCTAACCCGGCTATGGGTGGTGATGTGAATTACTCATTGTTAGCTGAAAAGGCAGGCCTTGGTGCTATAGGTAACCATGGTCTACTGATATCTCCTGGTGTGGGGCCAAGGCAGAGAATTGCTGCTGTATTTACCAGTATAGAAAACTTACCTGTAAAACCAACTAATGAACACCTCTGGATTAAGGAATTTTGTAAAGTATGTAAGAGATGTATAAAGGAGTGTCCATCACAGGCTATCTTTGAAGAACCACAGAAAGATATATATAATAGCGAAAAACATATAGATTATAGAAAGTGTGCTAAGTCTTTTTCTAATATGTATGGTTGCTCAATATGTATTAAAGAGTGTACATTTAATAAAATTGAATATCAAAAAATAAAGAGTTCATTTAAATAAGTTTATAAGTATATATCATAGATTTATCATTTAGAAGGATATCTCTCTAAAAATGAGGATACTCCTTTTTTCTACGCGGGAAAAATATAGTATTATCTTCGTCTTGTGGTGCAAAAATATGGGAGTATAGTGTCATTTAAAATAAGGAGAAACCCTCAAATAAACTACAGAGTTTCTCCTTCAATTAGAGATGATACGGTTCACCGCGTCTATGTGAACGCATAAAAAAAAAGAGCAGTACTAATTTTGAAGCTAACTGCTCTTTTTACAACTCACCATTCAATATTCTCCAAACTTTTTTATATTCTTTTCCCGAAATGTCTTTTGCCTTTCGCGACACTTGTTCCCATTCACTTTCAGATAATTCTTTTAGCCATTTTGATACCTCGTTATTAGTTACATTATAAATATTTTCGCTTTGTTTTTTATATCTCTTACCTAAATTATCAGCAATACCTCTTGGTATATTATTCATTCTCATTAATATTGCTTCATCTGTATTTACACCATAATAAATCATTGCAGGTAAATTATTTATTCTTCTGACTTCATCATCACTCATATTTTCAAAATTTAACCCTGAGTTAGGTATTTTTTGTATAGAAGACAGACCCCAAGTAGCAGAATTTATAAGAGTACTATAAATAGCTCTACAACATTTTGTAATTTGCTCTTCATCAGCACCACCAAAATATTGTGTAGAAATTAATTCGATATCCTTTCCGGCTACCCAATCATTTGTTAATTCTGCTAATTTTGAACCTGTTAAACTGTCTTTACCTCCAACCAATTTATCTAAACTAGATTTTATTTCAGGGATAGATAACATCACACCCATTAAATTGCTTAAATCACCAGAATTAGAAAATATATTTGACGAGTTCCAAGAATGTTGATTCAAGCCTAATTCCCCTACTTTATTT
>JBKGYG010000086.1:0-5038 GCA_046546235.1 Eubacteriales bacterium
TGTATATATATTCCCCTACTATGTATTTGAAAAAATTTAACTTTGTCTACAGTCTGAAAGGACACATTGTTTGATGAGTCCTTTTTTCTTGACTTTATTTTTAAAAAGGAGTAGAATGGAAACTAGATAGACTGACTGAGTCAGTCAACTAAAGAAAAAGAAGGTGACTCAATGTACGAAAAGTTTGAGGCTTTAGATAAAGAGAAGCAACTTCGTATTATTAACTCAGCTTTTGATGAATTTGCTCTTAAACAATTTGGTAAAGCTTCTACTGATAAGATTGCAAAAAATGCACAGATATCAAAAGGAGCGTTATTCCAGTATTTTGGAACTAAGAAAAAGCTTTATTTTTATATTTATAAATATGCATATAAAGTTGTTGCAAAAGAGTTTTGGGGACAAATAGATTTATCTAGTACAGATATATTTGAGCGAATAAGAAGTGCTATGGATGTAAAATTAAAAATATATTGTAAGCATCCGAACGTCTTTGAGTTCATTATAAATAGTAATTTAAGAGAAACAGATCAAGATATTAAGGCATTTATGAGTGAAGAGGAAATTTTACAAAAGAATAATGCATATGCAAAAATACTAGCTGATATTGATTACTCCAAATTTAAAGAAGAATATGATCCGAAACATATAATAGCTATTATCTTTTGGGTAATGGATGGTTTTGGACATCAAGTTACTTCCAGACTTAATAATGAACAATTTAGTATTGACATATATGAATGCTGGGCAAATGAGTTTGATGAATATATTGAAGTTCTAAAAAAAGCATATTATAAGGAGGTAAATTAGTATGGCAAATGTGATTGAAACTAAAAATCTAACTAAGTACTATGGTAAGGCAAGAGGGATTGAAAATGTAACTTTTAATGTAGAAGAGGGTGAGATATTTGGTTTTATTGGACCGAATGGTTCTGGAAAGTCGACAACTATAAGAGTCCTCTTATCTTTAATTTATCCAACTTCTGGCACAGCAAAGATTTTTGGTATGGATTGTATTGATAAGGCCCCTGAGATAGCAAAGAGTATAGGATACTTGCCTAGTGAGGTTTTTTATTATGATGGTATGAGAGTAAAGGATTTACTTAATTATTCAGCTAGTTTTTATAAAAAAGATTGCAAACAAAGAATAAAAGACCTATCAGAACGTATGAACTTAGATTTGAATAGAAAGATTGATGAATTATCTTTTGGTAACAAAAAGAAAGTAGGTATTGTTCAAGGGCTTTTGCATTCGCCTGACTTAATTATACTTGATGAGCCAACTTCTGGATTAGATCCGTTAATGCAACAAACATTTTTTGATTTGTTAGAAGAAGAGAATAAAAGAGGAGCTACAATTTTTATGTCCTCTCATATACTAAGCGAAGTACAACGTCTTTGTAATCGTGTAGCGATTATAAAAGAAGGTAATATTATTAAACTTGAAACTCTTGCAAGTTTACAGGATGCAAGTTATAAAAGAATTAGACTTGAAGTAAGTGACAATATTCCTACAGACTATTTTGAGGTAGAGGGTGTTAATGACTTGAAGGTTGAAGGAAATACTCATAGCTTTATATTTAAAGGAGATATCAATGTGATAACTGAAAAGTTTTCTAAGATTAAGTTAAACAATTTATGGGTTAGTGAACCGGATTTAGAGGAAATCTTCTTGCACTACTATAAGGAGGTGTAATCCCTATGAATGTTTATAAACACGAACTAAAGGTATATACTAAGAATACTATTATCTGGATCTTTTCTATGAGTAGTATTGCAGCTTTGATGATGTCATTTTATCCAATTATTAAAAACGATATGGATAACTTTATGCAACTAATGGATAATTTTCCACCAGCCATGAAGTCAATAATAGGTTTAACATTAGATAATTTTAGTTCAGCATTGGGGTTTTATTGTTTTGCTTTTACATATACAATGTTATTTGGTGCTATTCAGGCAATGAATCTTGGTGTTGGAATTTTATCTAAAGAGGAAAGAGACAAGACAGCGGATTTTCTTATGACAAAACCTATCTCAAGAATAAAAATACTAACTTCAAAGGTATTATCAGCGATTACTATATTTGTAGTAACAAATATAATTTATACTATTGTTACCGCGATTTTGTTACAAATAATGTCAGAAGGAAGCTATGATTTTAGTAAATTTGTATTAATAAATGCTTCATTGTTTTTTAGTCAAATTATATTATTTTCCATTGGACTAATAATATCTATAGTAGTTAAAAAAGTAAAGGCTGTATTGCCTATATCTCTTGGGTTGGTATTTGGATTTTTTGCAATTTCAGCTTTTGCGGTAACAGCATCTGATGATAAATTACGTTATTTATCACCATTTCAATATTTTGAAACAAATTATATATTATTACAAGGTAAATATGAGGCTAATTATGTAATCTTTGGCTTTGTAATTGTGCTCATTTGTACTGTTTTAAGCTATATATTATATAAACGTAAAAATATTCAGGCAGTGTAGGGAGGGATATATATGAACATTTATTTGCAAGAACTTAGAGCTCACCGAAAGTCACTCATAATCTGGTCTGTATCAATGGTTTTGTTAATTATTGCAGGTATGGGTAAATTTTCAGCAGGTGTAGGAGCTGGGGCTGGTAGTTTCAATGAAATGATGGAACAACTACCAGACTCTATACAAAATTTAATGGGTGTAGGTGTTTTTGATTTATCAAAGCCTTTAGATTTTTATGGTGTATTATTCTTGCATATTGGATTGTTAGCTACAGTTTACTCAGTGATGTTGGGTGTAGGAATAATTTCAAAAGAAGAGAGAGATAAGACTATTGAATTCTTAGCTGTTAAACCAGTATCTCGTCATAAGATTATTACATCGAAACTTCTTGCAGCATTATCAATGGTTCTTATTTTTAATATAGTGACATTTACTTCATCATTAATAATGATTTCAAATTATACAAATGAACCTTTTGTAAAAGATGTATTTATGCTTATGCTTGGATTACTTGCTATGCAGATTATTTTTACAGTATTGGGTACTTTTTTGGCAGCATTAATAAGTAAATCCAAATTATCATCAGCTATTTCTACAGGTGTTTTGATGTTTTTATTTATGATTTCTGTAATTATTGATATAGCAGGAAATGTAGACTTTTTAAAGTTTATAACACCTTTTAAATATTATGATGCTAAAGACATATTAAAAGGTGGATATAATACAGTTTATCCATTAATTAGCGTCATTTTAGTAATTATTTTCACCTATGGGACTTATTATTTTTATAAGAAAAGAGATTTAAGAGTATAAAGTTATGAATAATAGATAGGTGATGTTTCTTGCTTGAAATTATGAAACATCACCTGTAAATTATTTAGTAAAGATAATCTCTTGTCCTCTACGTTTTAATTCTATAATTTCCGTATCAGTATTAGTCATCTCTTTTTTAAATTTACTTGTTGTTGATAATTTATCCCCAAAGTGCATAGGTATAAATATTTTTGGGTTTAAGTTGTTTATAAAGTGCTTAGCTCCTAAAGCATAGTTTTCCTTTAATCTTTGGTCGACTGGAAAGAAGGCAATATCAATTTGTTCTTCTTTAATTTTATTGATTTCATCCTTAAACCATTTTTCTGCTTTTTCTAAACCTTCTTCCGTATCATCCCACCAGTACCACCAGTTTAAATCTCCAGCATGAAAAATAGTTGTATTATCGACATTAACTAGGTATGATACTCCCAAATCTGTTGAGCCATAAGCCTTGATTCTCATAGTATCTATTGCTATTTCTTCTAAAGGTGATAAAAATGCAATATTGTTTTCATAGTTGGGTACTTGAATATCTTTACTAAATATATATTGGATATTAGGATTAATATTTGTCCAATCTAAGATAACTGGGTTAAAGTGGTCGTGGTGGCTGTGAGATGAGAATACTACTATTTTTTTATGAGTATGTAAATCAGATTCTCCAATAGCCCCATTTTCCTTAGTTTTAACATTTGTCTCAGCAAAGTCTTTGTAATAATCAAATATTAATAGATGTTGGTCAGTTTCGACTGAGAAACCACTATGATATAAATAGTTAATTTTAACGACAGTATTCAATAATATCACTCCAAACTGTTATTTAAAAGTTGCTTATATTTTAATTTTATGTTTATTTTAATATAACTAGTCATCCAACCAAAGAAAAAATATAGGCTTATATACCTCTTGTTGGGTAGCCTTGCTTATTATTATAATGTATAACATACCATAAATGCAAAGGAGGAATTTTATATGAAGTTTACTTTTGATCATAATAACATTAATGTTTTGGATTTAGAGAAGAGTATAGCTTTTTATAAGGAGGCATTAGGGTTTGAAGAAATAAGAAGAAAAGTTGCTGATGATAATAGTTTTATATTATCTTTCTTAGGTGATGGGACTTCTGGTCATAAGTTAGAGTTAACTTGGTTAAGAGATTGGAAAAAACCTTATGATTTAGGCGATAATGAGTTTCATTTAGCTGTTAAAGTAGATGATTATGATGCAGCTTATGAACTTCATAAAAAGATGGATTGTATATGTTATGAGAATAAGGAAATGGGTTTGTATTTTATAAATGATCCAGATGGATATTGGATTGAAATAATTCCAACAAAATAATAATAGGCTACGTCAATTGACGTAGCCTTTAATCCACTTATTATAATTTGAACTATCTACTAGTTCAGTTAAATCATTTGATAAATCATTAAGGGTATTTACTGTGTGTTCTATAGTTTGTATAGAAGCAAGCTGTTCTTCAGTAAGAGCATTTACTTCTTGTGAACTTGCTGAAGTTTCTTCAGTTGTAGCTGATATGCTTTCTATCATATCTACAGTATTCTTTGTGTTTACTGAAATAATTTTAACTTGTTCTGTTAATAATAGTACTCCTTCCTACTTATGATTATGAATATCAATAGAAAATTATTATTAGTTGATACTTTATTTTACTACATTTTTACATTTGAATCAATACGCAACTGAAAGATATAAGATTCATTTTTAGGAAGTT
>JBKGYG010000087.1:0-4960 GCA_046546235.1 Eubacteriales bacterium
AGATTTAAAAATAGAATAGTAAAATTATCATTATTTAACTGATCTTTTATAAAAGGATATTAGTTAAACAATATAAAACAAAAACAGAAAATGAAAGCCTAGTTAAGTATTTTCATGATGTAAACGTGAAGCTCTATAATGAGATAATAAGTAACAAGGTCTATGACGAACAACATGTTGATGATGAGATACTTTTAAATTTAACCGAAAATCATTGTCAAGAGGATTGATTGTACCGATGAATGGTACAAAACTATAGACACAGGTGAACAAAAGAAATTCAGAAGGTTCACATCCCTTTATCGAGTGAGATAGCTTTTATGTTTATTGATAAAGAGTTTGCAATTGATAATGTCCAGATAAAATATATAGTTGTGATAATAATTTTGGAGAATTAAAAAGAATGATAAAGAATAAGGAACCAGTATTGATTAGGCTATTTTAACTGTAACTTCAGATAACAATGTTTTTGCGCAAGGGTGCTGGTAGCACGTTTTGAAGGAAAGATCAGCGCACCACACCACACCTTCTCACTGGGTGAAAGCACCGCTAGAGGGAAGGTCAAGAGGGTCCAGCTCGAAGGCGTCGCAAACACGAAGACGTTAGAGGACATATTTTTTATGTAGACAGATTAACGAAGAAAATGAAATGTTTTTAATTAGGGGGTGTATTTTGGGTAGAAGACAAAAATATCTTAAATATGTGATTAAATCCAACTTTGGAAAAGTATATGATAATTATTTGCCAAGAGTAAGTTATGAAGATATTTTAAAATCAAAATACTGTGATGAAGTCACAAAAGTTTATTATAAACTTGGAGGGAAATTATATAAGTTTCCATCACGTATTGGCAAATGGGATATAGAAACAGAAAAATTTGTATTAGAATTAGATGAAGAATTACACTTTAATAGATATAGAAAAATAACTTTAAATTCTCGCATATACGATGAATTAAATGATTTTCCGGTAAGAAAATATAAAAAGTATTGTGATGAATATGAAATTAATTGTTTAAAAGCAGGAAGCTACGGTAAGAAGTGGACTAATTTAAGTTGTGAAAAACAATTTGGTGTATCTGCAAAAAATAAAGATTTAACAGGTAATGGTTCAGCTAGGTGGAGACAACGCGCCTTTTATGATTATCTAAAAGATTTAACTCCATTAATATTACAGTTTCCTTTAATTAGAGTATCAATTTGGGATAAAGTGAAGATTTGTGACAAAGAAATAAATATTGCATATTTACTAGATAAAGAAAAGGGGAAAGAATTAAAGCAATATTTGGAAGAAAAAATAGTGAAATATGGTTAGTGTGAATACGTCCTCTAACTAATAGAAATATATCAGCCATTATCAAAAAAATACCCTTATTCAAAGATAAAAGTATAATGGTTGAGATATTCTGTTGTACAAAGTCGCGGCCCTAGTGGAAAGTAAATAAAAAACCAAGGCCTAAAACTCACTTTTTCATGATTTAGTGTATATTGTTACTAAAGGGATCGTAAAAAAAGAGAAATAGATATAGATTCCCCCTCTCCATTAAAGAGGCTTAAAAGAGAAATATATAATTAGTATCCCTTAATTCAAATTAAGTCATGATGAACTTGTTGAACTTGATAAGTATGTTTCTACATAGAAGAAATAAGAATATGGGCTTCGGTTGATGGTCTGGTGTATCAGTTATTACTTTGATAATCACTATCGTTATGGCAATTAGTCTTGATAAAAAATAAATAATTTTTTAAAAAGCTATTTGATATCATTGACTTTTAAGAAAATGAAAACTCACAAATATGGAATAATGTAAGTAACGAACAAACTTTATTCCATAGGGGTTTTCATATGCTTCAACAAAAGCCAAAGCAATATATTTGTAACAAAGATGACTTTTTGATATAACATTAATATAGGAAAGGAGGTATCAAATATGTCAAACCAATATTATGATGATGAATTTAAAAAACGCATAGTGCGATTACGACTAGAACATGAATTAAGGCCTTGGTTTCCACTCAATTACTAGAAGAAAAAGGCCTAATTATGTTAGTGGAAAGAAACACAAATACATAGGAATTTATTAAAGCAAGATTTTACTGCAACAAAGATAAATGAAAAATGGTGTACTGATTTTATATTTAATTCTAGCAATTTAATTATTAATTGTATTTATCTTTAATGTGTATACATATATGGACAAACTATGATTTGCTTTTCATTACTTAAATACTACTATGAACTTAATGTCAATAAGGAGTTGAATTATATGCATGATAAATTTCTGATTTTATTAGTTGTAATAATACTATTTTTGCCAATAGGTATATGGTTGCATTATGTAGAAAGGTCTAAGGTATCACGTTATTTCACATCACAAGGTTACAAAATTTATGATATTAAATTATCTATTTTTAGTTTCGATGCTCTTTTTGAAAAAAACGAAAGGCATTATACTGTAAGATACTATGATGATGATAATAGTCTTCATGTATGTGTTTGTAAAACAACTTTACTGACAAGTGTATATATAAAGGAAGATTATATTATATATAAGGAAAAAGAGTCCAAATAATCAAAATTTAAAGCAGTAATAGGATGTGTACCAAGAATGTGATTAAATATTATTATCAAGAAAGTAACAAATGATAATGTTCCTAAGTTAAATCTTATAAGAGAGTCTGGCGTAAGTATTAATAATATTACAAATTAGTTCAATTTTAAATGATTACCGCTATTATTATCTTAAAGAAAATGATGAGGAGCACCACAACGAGGACAAAAAATGTCTTCGGGAATAAATTTCCCATTACGACGCTTAACAGGTCTAGTCTCTATGCCATATTTGTACTTATAGTAGGCTTAGAGAAAACGATAATCCTGTTTTTCAAACTTTAAAATAATTGGAAGCTTATCAGTTTTGAATTTTTGATATAAAGGGTTATTAGAATCATCAAAAGCCCGTTGTTTAAGAGGAAGATGTTTGCAAATAACTTTTGAGCATTTTTATTGGCTGGTTATCAAGGGACCTAAAGTTATTAATTCTTTGAATTAGTATAGAAAATCGTGAGTTTTAACATACAACTTTGTTGAATAGGAGCAATATTATGATTTATATTTATATATTCTTACTTGTTATTATTGGAATACCAATAATTCTACATATTATAATGCGTATATTTAAAGAACATTTATCGTTTCTCTATAAGTTTAAATTTGTCAGGTATTATTTTGATAGTTCTATTAGGAAATTGTTTACGCCACCAAATATTGTTGCAAGACGAACAATAAGTAAATGAATATTTAAAAGTATTAGAGGTTGGATGTGGAACAGGTGCTTTTACCACAGAAGTATTAAAACTAATTAGTTTCAATACAAAGTTAATCGCATTAGATTATAATAAAGATATGCTAACATTACTTCAAAAAAAGTTACAAAGAAAAGATTATAGCAATTATAGTAATATTGAAGTAGTAGAAGGAAGTGCATATTCATTACCATTTGCAAAGCATGAATTTGATTTAATATATATGGTTTGTGTTCTGCAAGAATTAAGACAATCATCTGATGAGGCAATATTAGAATTCTATAGAGTTTTAAAACCAGGTGGTATAATTGCAGTTACTGAACATTTTGAAGATCCTGATTTTGTGTTATCAATAACTACGCAAAAGCAGTTAGAAAAACATGGTTTTAGTCATGTAGAAACATTAGGTAACTGGGTATTTTACACAATAAGAATGAAGAAAGAAATATAGCAGTTATTATTAATATTATTACATAATCTTAATGCTTAGCGAGCTTCGTAGAACTAATAGAAATATATAGCATTGAATAATGAAGTATACATGAGATAAGGAGACATATCTAGTATCCTAATTTCATTGTTTTCGAAAGTGAGAAGAAGTTTATAATCTTCTAAAGGTTTGACCTTGGTAATACCTAAATACATTTTTAAAACCTCCTAATTCATTGCAAGTTTCCAATCAGCTAGAAGATCTTCTTGTCTAAGTTTAGCCCAAGCGAGAACAAGTTTCGGTTGCTTTTTTTAGAAGAACACCTTGGTTTAATTCACAAGTATTGTAATTAATGGACGTGTAGAACCATCACCTTATTCAGAATGGTGGTTTTCAATTAATCTTGATACTGGAGAGCTAATAAAATGTTCGCCAGTATATAAGGATAATTTTCCAGAATATAACTATAAGGTTATTATTACCTTTAATAATGGTGATGTTTATGAATATTAGAATCTAAAACAAACAGGGAATGACTTCAAAGTTGAATAAAAGGACAGCTATATGCTATTTAAGTTTGTATACAATTGTAGATGTATCGAAATTATGATAGAATATGTGTATATTAACTAGAAAGATGGAGGTGCATTTACATGCCAAAAATTAGACCAAGCTCAGACTTAAGAAACAAATATAATGAAATATCGGATTTTTGTCATAAGAATTTAGAGCCTGTTTATATAACAAAAAATGGGAAAGGTGATTTAGCTGTTTTAAGCATTGAAGCATTTGAAAGACTTGTGGGAAAATATGAACTAAAAAAGTTGTTAAATGAAGGAATAGAAGATGTTAAGAATAATAAACTACTATCAGTAGAAGATTCTTTTAAGAGAATTAGAGAAGGTTTAGAAAATGAAAGATTATAAAGTTACAATTACAGAGAAAGCAACAAATGATATGTATGAAATTGCTTCGTATATAGGTAATGAATTATTAGATATGCAGGCTGCAAGTAGATTGTTAGAAAAATTCAAAGTATCAATTGCAAGCTTATCCAATATGCCTAAAAGACATTCTTTATTACAAGATGAAGAATTAGCAAGTAGAGGTATTAGAAGAATAATAATTGATAATTTTATAATTTTCTATATTTGTTCTGATAAAGATAAAGTAGTGAGAGTGATTAGAGTATTATACCATAAAAGAGATTGGGTAAATTTAATAT
>JBKGYG010000088.1:0-4948 GCA_046546235.1 Eubacteriales bacterium
GTTTAATATTTGGTATTCTTGCAGGTTATGTATACACAAAAATTAAAAAAATCCCCTTTTTAAACTGGGTAGACATTGTATCACCTGGAATAGCGATTGCACAAGCAATAGGTCGATGGGGAAACTATATAAACAAAGAAGCTTATGGTTATATAACTGATCTTCCTTGGGCAATATATATAGATGGAGCATATAGACATCCCACCTTTTTATATGAATCACTATGGAATATTGGTGTTGCTGTTTTACTCATATATTTCATGAGAAAGAAATATGTTTATAAAGGTCAAATAATCACCTCTTACGCTATTTTTTATTCTATTGGTAGATTTTGGATTGAAGGGTTAAGAACAGACAGTTTAATGCTAGGTAATTTTAGAGTAGCTCAACTAATCAGTATTTTAATTATTGTAATTTCTATAGGTATTAAATACCTTTTAAGAAAAATGAATGAAAAATAAAATTTAATGGCAAGTAATCCTTTATGTATTACTTGCCATTAAATTTTATTTGCTTGTTTTATTTAAGCTCATGGATATTAAAAACACCACCAGTTGAAAGAGTATAGACAAAGCAACTAGAATTATCTGCCACTATTACTGCCTTCCTTAAAAACTCTTCATCGCTCATCTTTACAGCGGTAACTGGCCTCTCTGATAAATCAAAAAGTAAATTTCTGGCCGCTCTATTTCGATAATTCCACCTTTGTATAGATAAAAAGTATCTCTCTTTATCTTTTGACATTACAGGTTTAACCCCCATCTCTCCCTCAAAAATGGTATCTTCTAGGTGAATGACAATCTCGCCTGTTTCCAAATCAAAAGCCTCTAAGCCACAATATAAGTCACCCTCAACACCAACAAGTATCAGGTCATCACTAATATCAATATGAAACATAGTGTTATTTAAATCGATTTCTTTATCTTTTATAAAATCAAAATATAATAATCTTTTCTCAAAAATAATTTCTTCATTCTTAAAAACGATAAGGTTGCCTTCTAAATCTAAATGAACATAAAACTCATCTAAATAGCTATCGTAGTAGTTGTTATAATAATCTAATGTGTATTTACTTTTCAAAGCTCTTAACTGTTCTTGTGTTATATAACTTCCATCATTACATAATTTAAGAATATTATCATCTACCTCTTTAATCATTTCAAAATTATACAAATCATAAATTTGATACTTATCATTTTTATCTTGCAAATATACATATCTATTATTTTCTGATGTTTTTATAATATTTTTACTATTTATAACTCCTATTATATCACCTTCATAATCAAACTGATAAAAAGCGCTATTAGACTTGAATATTAGCGTATTATCTATTCCATGATTGTTGTAAAAATATTTAACATCAGCTTGAAATTCATTAATTTGTTTTTTACCCTTATAAATTTTATAAAAGTATTCACTATCTTCATTAACAAATTTTATTAGTGCCAAATCTTCTTGAAAAGCTTCTATGGAAATCACTCCATCTATCCACCTAAAGCCATTATAAATTCTTTCTTCAGAACTTGATAATCTATATAACTTCTGTGATGTATCACTTACTAAAGTTCCTTGTGGAAAAGATAATTTCTCTGAGTATACTTGATGATAAAACATTAAAGATATAGATAAAATAAGAACAATTAATGGCACTGTTACCATTACAGAGAGTTTTTTCTTTCTATTATTTAGTGATGATAACTTTATAAAAATGCTTCTTAAAACACCTTCAGGTACTTCTTCTTCATTATTACTATTATTATAATTAATATTATAGCTTTTAAATATCTTAATTAAACTATTTTCTATAAAGGAATCAGGATTCTTCCAGAAATGATAACTATTTATTTTATTATACAATTTCATTATTATTTCTGCTGTCAACTCATTTTGATCAATATTAGCATCACTTTTTATCACAGATCCATATACACTTGGTAAGTATTCGTCTAGTATTTCATTAAAAAGTTTTAGCTCCCCTCTTTTGATTCTCAGCAAAATCTCTCTCAATATAAACCAGTCCTTTCATTAAAAACTACCATAAAATATGATGTATATCCTAATATTACTATGAGAATCTTTTTTTTGTAAAAAAAAAGACTATGAGATTTCCCTCACAGTCTAATTAAGATATAATGTAATTACAATGAATAATTTAACATTACAGAAAGATTATACTATTGATGGCCAAGAATATCAACTAGTTTTACCAATGAATGTTGAGGTTTTAATACCAAAGGACGATTCTGTGAGGCTGCTTAGCAAAGTAACGGAGGGATTAGATTATTCAAAATTAATGCAAGCATACTCACACAAAGGAAGAGCTCCTAAGGTTAACCCAATCACAATGGTGAAGATAGTACTTTATGCGAACATGTCAGGTTTAAATTCAACTAGAGAAATTGAACAAGCCTGCAGACAAAATGTTAATTTCATGTGGCTCTTAAGAGGAGCACCAGTACCCGATCATAACTCAATCAATAGATTTATACGGAAAAGGTTTTCAAAAGCAGCAATAGATATCCACACACAAATCGTTGAGAAATTGATTAAGTTAAAAGAAGTAGACCTAAAACAGATTTACATAGACGGGACGAAAATAGAAGCTAATGCTAATAAGTATACCTTTGTTTGGAAGAAAGCAGTAAATAAATTTGAGCAAAGATTAATTCAAAAAATTGAAGCATTACTAATTGGTCTTAATACTGAATATTTAATGCATGAAAAAAAGGAAGAGGACTTGGTATCACAGTTAGATAGAATTTTAAGAAGATTACAGAAGATAGCAAGACGAAGAAAAATAGAGTTTGTATATGGTAGAGGTAGAAGGAAGTCCCAAATACAAAGAGATATTGAAAAGGTTAGAGAATATTTAGAAAAAATTAAGAGATATCGTGATTTTGGCGAAAAGTTTGGAACTAGGAACAGTTTTTCTAAGACAGATCCAGATGCAACATTTATGAGAATGAAAGATGATCATATGAGAAATGCTCAATTAAAACCAGGATACAATCTACAATTAGCAGTTAGTGGTGAATATATCGTAGGAGCAGATATTAGTAGTCATCGAAATGATAATGGGACATTAATAGGATTTTTAGATAAACTAGAGAGTCAGTATGGTGATAGATTTGAAAATATCATAACTGATGCTGGATATGAAAGTGAAGAGAATTATCTTTATCTTGCAAAAAAAAGATATACACCTTATGTTAAACCAACAAATCATGAAACAAAGAAAAAAAAGAAATATAAGAAGCAGATAGGTCGTAGAGAAAATATGACATATGATGAAGAAAAAGATGAATTCATTTGTCACAATAACAGAAGATTAAAATATATATACACATCTAAAAGAAAAACAGCTAGTGGTTATGAGACAAAATCTCGAGTTTATGAGTGTGAGAGTTGTGAAAACTGTGAGCATAGAACTCAATGTTACAAAGGGAAGGAAAAGAAACGGATATACTACTCCCCAAAATTTGCTCATTACAGAGAAATATCTCAAAGAAATATTGATAGTAAACAAGGCATATTATTCAGAATGAATAGATCTATTCAAGTAGAAGGAGCAATTGGAGTATTAAAACAGGATTATGAGTTTAGAAGATTCCGTCATAGAGGCCAAGAAAAGGTGCTAACAGAGTCACTTCTTTATGCCATTGCTTTTAATATAAACAAGCTTCACAACAAGATTCAGGATAATCGATTAGGTTTTTCATTCTTCTGTAAAGATTCAGTTAAAGTGGCTTAAACAACTATAGTATGAAAATCAAATTTTTCAAGAAGAGACTGATGTCTCTATTTTGGTTTTAAACTAAAAGCATGGAATTAACCAAAAAAGGGCTAATTCCATGCTTATTTTATCTTATACTCAATTGCTGCTGGTTCTGCCATCAACTAACTTATTTTGAGACAGCCCCCTTAAATTATACATTCTTCAATTATGGTCCTCTAAATTATTAGAGAATTTAATATGCAACTGCTCTTTAGTAAAGTGAATTAGCTTAGTCTCCTATTTCACCGTTATATTCAAATGTTTTTACAACGACATTTTTATAATAATCATCAGAATCATAAGGCTCTTCAGCATCACTCTTTAGAACAAAGTCATAATCACTTTCTAATTCTAAATCTGCCTTAGTAATACTTCCATAAGTTTCATAGGCATCGTCATATATAACAACTATTGCGCCAATACCACTATTTTCTTCGGGATTTGTCCCCGCGGCAACATCATCAATGGCATTTTCATCTACTACTAAAACTGTTAGATAATCTGGTACTCCACCTTCAAGATAATCTTGGAGCCTTAAATCAGTAGTATAGGAGCTATCATAAAAGCCATCTTGACCAGAGTCATAAACATATGGCACAAAATCACTGGGAGCGTGATCCGTAGGACCTCCAGTTTCATATTCTGTATATAATGGGACGATATTATCAAGTTCAGCTGATATATCTACTCCCATAATATAAAACTGAACATCCATCCCTGGTGAATTTCCTGGGGCATTAATCTCTTCTTCTGTAAACATTCTTTGAACTGTAGTTCCAACTAACTGCATCTCTGCTTCTAAAGCTGTAACCCTTGCGTTTGTAATCGTCTGCAATACTCTTGGAACTGCTATACCTGCTACTATAGCTAATATTGCTAAAACTGCTAACAACTCAAACAGTGTAAAACCGCTATTTTTAAAGAACTTTTTCATTAAGTTCACTCCTCATTTTTTTCTTGTACCTAATTCTAACAATTTGATTTTAATAAGTAAATAGGTAGCAAAAAAATTGAAATAAAGTTAAGTATTCAGAATATTCTAATAATTAATTATAGTTTGTTGATTTTATATTAATCTTGACAATATTTGTCTGATATTTTCATTTGGTTTTAACATGAAGTTATTAAATGAGTTAAATAGCTTTCTTTGTTATATAAAGTCCTGTTAAT
>JBKGYG010000089.1:0-4910 GCA_046546235.1 Eubacteriales bacterium
CAATCCTTTTTTCATAATTATAGTTTTATCAAAAGTGACATTTTCTAAAATTAATTAAGGTGACATTATCAGAAGTTAAAACAGACAAGGGGACGTTTAAGTTGTCAGTTTATGAATTAAATGCTATACTATAAATGAGGTGATAAAAAATGGCAAGGCAAGCAAGAAAACGAAGCGCAACAGGAATTTATCATATAATGTTAAGGGGTATAGATAAAAGAAATATATTTCTTGATGATGAAGACAGAAAAAGATTCATAGATAAGATGAGAAAGGCTAAAGAAAAAGCTAACTTTGAATTATATGCTTATTGCCTAATGGACAATCACATACACTTGTTAATAAAGGAAAGTGAAGAAATAGGAACAAGTATTAAGCGAATAACAATTGGCTATGTAAGTTGGCATAACAATAAATATGGACGGACAGGTCACTTGTTTCAAAACAGATTTAATAGCGAAGTTGTTGAAACAGAGTCCTATTTAATTACAGTATTAAGATATATACATCAGAACCCAGTAAAAGCTAAAATAGTAAACAAAGTTGGAGAATACGATTGGAGTAGTTATAAGGAATATATTTTGGAGTACAAAAACAAAGAAACATTTATTGATGCAAGAGTTGTTAAAAACTATTTTAATACAATACAAGATTTTAACACCTATATGAATGAAAAGAATAATGATCAATGTTTGGATTATTATGATAAAATAAGATATACAGATAAACAATTAAAGGAAAAGTTAAATCAAGAGGGACTAATAGAGAAAATAAAAGAAGCTAATATAGATGAAAGAAATCAAATGATAAAAGAAATATACAATGAGCTAGGAGTAAGTATTCGTCAATTAAGTAGAGTTTTAAGACTAGGAAAGGCAATTGTAGAAAAGGCTATCAAGTGACAGTTTAAACGTCCCCAAGTCTCCGTCCCCAAGTCTCTTCAAAATAATTGACTGTACCTATTTCCCCTAGCCTAGTAAGCACATCTTTTTTTCTTTTTCACTATATGTCATGCCATAGCGGTTTTTATCATCTATCTTTTGAACATAGCTAAAACCAACTTGCTTTAAGATTGTCTTATCATGTATTGTGTATTCTGTTTTTTTCTTATCCCCAAATTGTTCTTTTATTAAGCTTCCTACGGTACCTTCCAATGTCTTTATACCTTGTTCTAATACAATAACTTTATCCGCTAAATTTTCTACTTCATCTAGGAAATAGCTCGTTAATATAATAGTAATATTTCTCTCTTGTCTTATTTGTCTAATAAGATTCCATATCTTTCTTCTTCCTACAATATCTAACCCTGTTGTAATCTCATCAAAGATAATTATTTTAAGCTCTCTAATAAGTGTTAAAATTACTGAAAGCTTTTGTTTCTGCCCCCCTGTCAACTGATTAATATACTTATTTGTACTTCCTAACAAGTCAAATTTCTAAAGCAGATTATCTACATTCACATTACTTTTTTTGAATATTTTTATATAAGTTACATACTTTTCTAACTTTTGACATATCTTCATAAAACTCTTGCTGAAGCTCTACATTTGTATTTTTATATAGTTCTTTTGCATCAAAACTATAGTTTATTTCTCCTTTATAATCAGTTAAGCATAATACATTTAATAAGAGTAGACTTGCTTGCTCCGTTATGGTGATTTTACTTTGCTATCATGAACAGAATATATTTGAAAAATTGGCTTGACAAAGAAAGAATACCTTGTTAAAATGTAGTAAATGAAAATGATTATCAATATTAAACAATGCAAAGGGAATTGTAATGAGGTATTATAATATTTTTATATTGGATTTGGAGGTATATATATGGTGAATATTGTAAGTAATAGATTTAAGTTTAGAACTTTGAATAAGACAGAAGAATTGGGGTGTCCAGTGACGAACCTAGCACAGGGAAAAGTTAATAAAGAATATATTATAAAAGAGATTAAAACAAATGATGAAGAGCTTAGGAATTTTCTATTTACTTTAGGATGTTATGAAGGAGAATCAGTAACTGTAATATCTGTACTTGGTGAGAATTATGTTATTACAATAAAGGATGCAAGATATAGTATTGACAAAGATTTGACTGAAGCTATTATCATATAGTTTTTATTTGGTGAAAAGTTAGTCTTAGTTAATTTTTACATATATTATAATGAAGCAACATTATAAAAATAAGGAGGGAATTATTCATGAATATAGTTGGAAATATAAAAGTAGCGTTAACAGGAAATCCTAATAGTGGAAAAACAACGTTATTTAATGAAATAACAGGAAAAATCGAACGTGTAGGTAACTGGGCAGGTGTAACGATTGAGAAAAAAGAAGGTAATATTAAGAAAAGTCTTAATAAGACAGAAGTAAATATAACAGCTGTAGACCTTCCAGGGGCATATTCAATGTCTCCGTTTACTTCGGAGGAAAACATCACAAGTAGTTTCGTTAAAAACGAAAATCCAGATGTTATTATTAATATTGTTGATGCTACCAACTTAAGTAGAAGCTTATTTTTCACTACTCAGCTTCTTGAATTAGAGATACCAGTTGTAGTTGCTTTAAATAAAAGCGACTTAACTAAGAAGAAAAGAACAAAGATAGATGTAGATAAGTTATCTAAGCAATTGGGTTGTCCTGTTATTGAAACAGTATCAACAAAAGGAAGTAACAATGGTTTAGAAAAGCTAATCTCTACAGTAGTAGAGGTAAAGGATAAGACTCAAACAAAACCATTTGATAGTAAAGGTGTCAATATGGCAGATAAAAGATCAGTTGAAGCTTCTGATAAAAAAAGATATGAGTTTGTCAAAGACATTGTTTCAAAGGTAGAAAACAGACAAATAAGCAGTAGTAGTCAAACTAAACAGGATGCTGCAGATAGAATATTAGCTCATAAATGGATAGGTATTTTTATTTTTGCAGCTGTTATGTGGGCGGTTTTTTCAATTTCACAAACTTATGTAGGGCCGCTTCTAGCAGATACATTTGTTGGGTGGATTGATGGATTTTACGCCTGGGTAGAGGGCTTACTTGGTGAAGGGGCTTCACCTGTACTTTCTTCTATTTTATTAGATGGTATTATTGGTGGGGTTGGAGCTGTTGTTGGTTTCTTACCACTTATTATGGTATTGTTTTTCTTATTAGCACTACTTGAAGATTGTGGTTATATGGCACGTGTTGCGGTTGTTATGGACCGTTTTTTCAAGCGAGTAGGTCTGTCAGGGAAGTCAATTATTCCTATGATTATTGGTACTGGATGTGCTATTCCAGGTGTTATGGCAACAAGAACAATTAGAAATAAAAGACAAAGAAGAACAACTGCAATGTTAACACCTTTTATGCCATGTGGTGCTAAGTTACCTGTTATTGCATTATTTGCCGCAGCATTCTTTAATGATGCTGCTTGGGTAGGAACTACTATGTACTTCGTAGGTATTGCGATTATTATTATGGGAGCACTATTGGTAATGAGAATAACCGGTGAGAAACAAGTAAGATCTTTCTTCATTATGGAACTACCAGAATATAAAGTGCCAAGTATCAAAAGAGCAACTATATCGATGATCTCAAGAGGGAAGGCATTTATTATCAAGGCCGGTACTATTATCCTTCTTTGTAATGCAGCAGTACAAATCATGCAAACATTCAACTGGCAATTCCAAGTTGTTGCTGAGGGCGCAGAAAATACAAGTATTTTAGCAAGTATCGCATCACCATTTGCTATTTTACTAGTACCATTAGGTTTTGGTGTATGGCAACTAGCAGCAGCAGCTATTACTGGTTTTATTGCCAAAGAAAATGTTGTTGGTACACTAGCAGTTGTATATGGAATTACAAACTTTATTGATACAGAGGAATTAGCTCTAGTAGGAGATGGAGCAAGTGTTGCAAGTATTATGGGGTTAAGTTCTGTAGCAGCATTATCTTACTTAATGTTTAACTTGTTCACACCACCATGTTTTGCTGCCATTGGAGCTATGAACTCTGAGATGGAGAATAAAAAATGGTTATGGAGTGGTATTGCATTTCAATTTGGTATGGGTTATTGTGTAGCATTTATTACTTATCAAGTAGGAACGTTGGCGACAACAGGTACGGTGGGTAATGGATTTATACCAGGTTTAATTGTAGTGGCTGCATTGATTGGTTATGTTGTATACCTTGTGAGAAAAGGTAATCAAAGAATTCAAGAAAAGCTAGCTTTAAGTGCATAGGAGGGAATTATGGTAGATATAATTATAATTCTAGTTATAGTAGCAATAGTATGTGCCGCAATCGGAAAGATTATAATTGAAAAGAAAAAAGGCGTCAAGTGCATTGGGTGTCCATCCAGTGGAAAAAATAAAAGTAACTGTGATTGCTCTAAGTAGTATAACTTGATAAAATATAAGTCAATCCAGGATAAACCTTTGTATATGGTGATACGAGGTAAGAGACGAAGGGACGAGATTTCTTCTTGAACTTTCATTTTTGATTGATGCGTATAATATTCAAGGTTGTTATCCGGCTGAAAGTAGAGTTTATCTTTTGTTCAAGACTTTAGTATGGTTAGAGGGAAAAATAAGAAATGTTGCTAGAAATTCTTGATTATTATACTAGACTTGATTTGATGGCTGAACAAACTTAAAATAAAAACCAGGAAATTGAAACAATAATTTTAAAGTTATTGATTTAATTACCTGGTCTTTTTATATAGAAAAGTGATAGCCATTCTATATGTATGGGATGCTTACTTAGATATATATAATATAATTCCATAAACAAGAATAGGGAATACTAGTTATCGGATGGATGAGAACATTAAAGTTATATAATCAACTTAAAAAAAATTTAACATTGCAAAAATGGATGTTAGAGTGTTAGCACATCCATGTATTAACCAACTTGAAATAATAGAACCACCTGATTGT
>JBKGYG010000090.1:0-4729 GCA_046546235.1 Eubacteriales bacterium
CCGCGCGGCCGATAGACAAGATGGTGCGCAGCACCATTTTGTCTATCTAATGTATCTCCGAATCTCATTTCGCAAATACTTCCAACTTGGATGTATTTGCAAAGTGAGGTTCGGGAATGCATCTTATATATTAATTATTTTTCATATATTATACTACATTTTGACAATTATGTAAATTTTTCATTGTTTTTTTATTCAGCAAACATAAATAGTTTATTATTAAACATTTTACACATCTCGTTCTCTAACTTTATTCCTAATAAAATAATCAAAAATCATAATGTCGATCTATAACTTTTTTTGGAATAACAAAGCCAAGCATATAAATACTTGGCTGTTAAACAATTAATTATAATATTTTATTTGCTATATATTTTAGTGGTACCAATTATTCTTCTTTTAAACATGTTAGTGTTTACCCCAGTAATTTAGCTTCTAATTCTTTGAAGTCTCTTACTCTTTCTACATTTACTTCTAATCCTTCTTTATCCAAAAATATTGACTGCATTCCCATTCGTCTAGGTGCAAAATAATCATTTTCAATGTCGTCTCCCACAAAAATAATCTTTTCTACAGGGCAGCCTGAATTTTCTATAGCGCTCTTGTAGATTTTTGAATTAGGTTTTCTCCAACCTATGTTAATTGATGTTATTATAAATTCAAAATAATCACTTACACCATTTATTTCTAATAATTCTTCGATTCCATTTTTTACCATGAAGTTAGATACAACGCCTAGTTTATATTTACTAATAAGTTGGGATAATACCTCTTTTATTTCAGGTTTAATATAACATTGGGATTTATATGTTTTCCAATAATGCATATAAAGTTTTTTTGTTATATCAGCCTTAATTTCTAGATTAATAGAATCTGTCATGTTAACAACACTTTCAATTCTTCTTTTCATTTCATATTCTTGATGTTCTTGAAGGCATGATGAAATATTTTTTCTACACCACGAATATTTTTGCCAAAAATCATCAAATCCATTCCAATAGTGCTCTAGTTTAGAATTTGAAAAAACCCATAGTGCGTAGTCACTTTGAGTTGGTAATTCATATAAATCTACAATTGTTTCCATACAATCAAAAAATATGTATTTACTGTCAGTCATAAACGTCTCTCCTATTTTATTGTCAATAATCGCTACCTTTAATTGCATACTCTGGTTGTTTAATTTACTATGTTGATTACTATCTAAACTAATTTGCAATTATAATCATATTATATTTTAGCAATTTTAAATCTAGAATTCAAATATTAGATAAAAACATCCGTTTCTTTTGTTATATAATCAAAAATATCAAAAATATCCTTGTCTACTCCCTTGTCGTTATTTGAATTATCCTCTTCAGTTGTATTATCTTCATCTTCAAGTTCCAATTTTTCACTGTTATTTGATTCGTTATCATTGGTTTTTAATGTCTCACTTGTTTTTGTTGAAGTGTCTATATTTTCTTTGTTTGACTGACAACTCGTAATAATAATTATTATAAGAATCAGCATTAAATATTTTGGCATATTCTTCATATAATATTCCTCCATTTATTTTTTGAAATATTATACCATACATTCTTAGACTATACACTAAATTTTTAATTTTATTAATTTGTGCAAATTTTTATCTACAACCTTTAAATAATATTTTAGAGATTGTAGATAAATTCACCTAAAATAATTATACGGATTTTGATGTATCATAGGGAATAAAATACTTGTTAAGAAAAAATAGACTATTAAAATTTGCTTAAGAAAAAGCTTGCTACTATCTGTTATTATTTTATATATTTATCTAAAATCATTAATACTTCATCGATTTTCTCATCACCTTTACCCTGTTCCATAGATTCTTTTACACAGCTTCTCATATGACGACTAAGAATCTCTAGGTTCCCTTTTTTTAACAATGCTTGGACTGCAAGTATCTGTTTAGATATATCTACACAGTATCTTTCATTTTCTATCATTTTTATAATACCATCTAATTGTCCTCTTGCAGTTTTAAGTATATTGATTGTTTTTTTATTATCCGTACCACTCATATTATCACTTCCATTATTTTATATAATCTGGATTTACATCCACTTTCTTTAATCTTAGTGAATTATATACTACATTTAATGAACTAAGAGCCATAGCTGCGGCGCCAATAAGTGGATGAAGTAAGCCGAAAGCCGCTACAGGAATAAATACAGCATTATATATCCAAGCCCAAAAATAATTTTCTTTTATTTTTCTAAAGATAGCTCTTGATAGTTTTATTGCAGTGATAATTCCACTTAACTCTCCTCTAACAAGAGTTACATCAGCAGCTTCAATAGCTATATCAGTTCCTGTACCAATAGCGATACCTACATTAGCTTGTTTTAAAGCAGGGGCATCATTAATACCATCTCCTACCATCGCTACTACTCCAAACTTATCCTGTAGTCTTACTACTTCTTCAACTTTGCCATCAGGCAATACTTCTGAAATAACATGGCTTATTCCTACCATTTTACCTATGGCATTAGCTGTTCTTTTATTATCACCAGTAATCATTGCAGTTCTTATACCCATTTTTTCTAATGTTTCTATAGCTTTAGCTGAATCTTCTTTTATTGGGTCAGCAACGGCTATAATACCTAATATTTTATTGTCTTTTGCTACTAACATTACTGTTTTAGCTTCTTCTTCTAATCTAATTAATTCTTGATCATATTTATCGTAGCTAATACCATTTTCTGTCATCAATTTTCTGTTTCCTACTAGTATGTTTGCTCCATCTATTTTTCCTTCAATTCCCATACCAACAACTGCATTAAAATCATTAACTTCACCTAATTTAATAGAATCTGCTTTTGTTCTTTCTACAATTGCTTGTGCTAATGGATGTTCTGAACCTTTTTCTATGGTACCAGCAAAATATAGAATAGTTTTTTCTTCATTATCATCAAATGAAATTAAGTCTGTTATCTCAGGTTTTCCTTTTGTAATAGTACCTGTCTTGTCAAATGCTATGGTGTTTACTTCTTTGAAGGTTTGTATAGCTTCACCATTTCTTATTAGTATACCTTTTTCAGCACCTATTCCACTACCAACCATTAATGCAGTTGGCGTTCCTAGACCTAGCGCACAAGGGCAAGAAATAACTAAAACAGCTGTAGCTGTAATAAATGATAAAGTAAGGGGTGTGAGGTCGGGGTTTACCCAAGGCAAGAAACTTGCTCCCCACTCTACTATACTTAAGTGGAAATTAGGAAATAAATTAAAGGAAATAAATGTAATAAGTGTTATCCCCATAATTGCTGGAACAAAATATCCAGTAACACGATCAGCAAATTCTTGAATAGGTACCTTGGAACCTTGACACTCTTCCATCATCTTAATTACTTGTGAAAGGAAAGTATCTTTACCAACTTTAGTTACTTTGATTTTTAATAATCCTTGTTTGTTAATGGTTGCTCCAATAACTCCATGTCCTTTTTCTCTTTTTACTGGCATTGACTCTCCTGTAGCCATAGATTCATCAATTAAGCTCTTCCCTTCAACTACAATTCCGTCTGTTGGAATTTTTTCGCCAGGTCGCACTACCATTATATCTCCTACTTGCAAATCTTTTACAGGAATCTCAGTTTCTTCTCCATCTACTATAATTTTTGCAGTTTTTGCTCCCATTTGTAATAGTTTCTTTATAGCTTGAGAGGCTCTACCCTTTGCTTTTACTTCTAAATATTTACCTATTAAATGAAATGTCATAATAGTTGTTGCCATTTCAATAAATGTTTGAATAGGAATAAAAAATCCTAATAAACCTATTAAATAAGGTGGTAAAGACCCTAATGATACCAATACATCCATATTAGGGCTTTTATTCTTAAGAGCTTTAAAACTACCAACATGTACATGTAAACCTGTTCCGAATATAATTGGGAAACCAAGTATAGCAATAATTGCTAAATAGCCTGGTATTGGTGTTAAAAACATATGAATCATCATAAGTAGCATAATTGCACTTGAAAGTGCTATGGAGATTTTTAATGTTTGAGCTGATTTTTTTATTTTGATTTCATCTTCATCAATTTCCTCATCTTCATTTTCTTCTATTATCAATTCATATCCTACATCTTTAACAATTTTTTGTAAATCAATTAATCTAAGTTCTTTTGCGTCGTATTCTATAGTGATTTTCTCTATAGCATAATTAATATTTGCTGAATGAACACCTTCAGTTTTATTTAATGTAGATTCAACAGTATTAGCACAAGAAGTACAGGACATACCATTAATCTTTAAGGTTACCTTTTCAAGCCTTTCATCTTGTTCTAATACAGCTTTATAACCAGCATCTGAAACAGCTTTTGAGATGGTTTGCAGATCTATTATATTGCTGTCGTATTCTATATTACCTTTTTCAGTAGCTATATTTACACTAGCTTTAACTACACCTTCTAGTGAATTTAATTTTTTTTCAACTGTGTTAGAACAACTACTACAAGACATACCTTCGATTTTAAAGCTTGTTTTCTGCAAGTTGGTTTGTGATCTTGTCATATTAAAAACTCCTTTCGAGATATTTTTATTAAGTCAATTAGAAGCAACAAATATTACCCACCCCCTATGGGGTGTGTTATTTTATTATATCATGTTATTAGAAACTGTCAAGAGCTAATGATTATGTAACTATTTAAGTATGATTCATTTATGATAATGTCTTAGTATATCACAAAAGATTATGTCCCAAATG
>JBKGYG010000091.1:0-4463 GCA_046546235.1 Eubacteriales bacterium
ACCTTTTATTAATGCTTTTTCTTTTTCCATTAGCATCTCTGTTATTATTTTTGCATGATTTCTTATTTCCTTTAGAGTTTCATCCATTTCACTTGTTACATTGCGTACTGAGCTTTCACTGTATTTACTGTTTACGGATGTTATAAGGTTTTTTATTTCCTTATTCATCCCTGTTTCTCCATCTTCTATTGTTGATTTTAACCTATTGAATTCTGCCGCTAGTTCATCCATTTTTTCTGGATTTACACTTATCCCCATTTTAACGTTCCTTTCTTATTTCTTTTATATTATTTTCTATAAGTAAATTATAAGATTCATAATATAAAGTATATTATACTATTTTGCTTTTATCAAATCAATTATATGTAAAATTAGTTCTTTTTAATGTGTGATTTTAAGTGATTTCCAACTCGAATGTTTATCTTTCAATTGCTTCATATGAAGATTGTAGATATAAACTGATATTTAATATTCTCAATTCCACCATATTCAACAGTTGATACAATATTATCACTCTTTATACATTCAAGATCCTCATCTTTTTTTGTTAAACTATATATGCGCTACTAATAAGATAATAATCCTTAATTAGTTTTATAAATCTTATAATTTTAGTATTACATTTTTTTATCTGTTTTGGAATAATAATCACCTCATTCATCTACGATATTAAAAACAGGACTTTTCACTGGTCTCGGACGTTTCAACTGTAACATTATTCTATCTTTTTCTATTATCTAATCTATACCAAATATAATTCTCATAAAATCCTGCCTATGACTTATTATACGTATAACTTTAACGTCTTTTTCTTCATTTCTATAAAACACATAATTTTTATTAATAACTAAATACATATAATCTGTATACACATTAATTAAATTTGAAAGGGGCTTTCCCATTAACGGGAACTCTTCCAAACTATTAATTTTTGTTGTAATTTCCTTAATTATTTCCTTTGCCAATTCTTCAGTGAATTCTTTTGAAGTATATGCTTTAATTCTTAGCAAATCGTCTTTTGCTTTAGGTGAATATTGGACTTTATACATTTTACTTAATACCTAAAGCCACTTCTATATCATCAACAGATAACCAGCCTTCCTCTCTTGCAGATTTTTCTCCTTCTTCAAGATGAGCAAATAACTTAAGTGTAGCTTTCATTTTTTCATAATCTTCAATTTCTAAAAGCACATATTTTCCTCTGCCTTTTTTAGTAAGAATCACTGGAGATTCACTTTGACAAGAATTTAGAACTTTACTATAATTCCTTAAATCAGATACAGGTATAATTTTTGACATTAAATCAGCTCCTTTATTTTTATTATAATTAATAATGCTGTAAAATACAATGTATATTTTACAGCATTATATATGAATCATAATAAGTTCAAATTACCCTATCCTTTCTTTATCAAGCAAACCGCCTCAACGTGTGTGGAGGCTAGGTCATCTAACTTTTCTTTTAATTGTTTGTCTGTATATTTTATTTTATCATAATAATCCATACATTGATCATTATTCTTTTCATTCAAATATATATTAAAATCGTTTATTGTCTTAAAATAATGCTTAACAATTGTAACATCTATAAATGTTTCTTTGTTTGTGTAAGCAAGGTCATAATCCCCATAACTACTCCATGGATATTGTTCAGCTACATCTACAATTGTAGCTTTTACTGGATTCTGATGTATATGCCTTTCTTATTTTCTCGATAAATTTTTCTCTGTCCTGATCATCAAGAAATATATTTCTCTTATCTATACCTCTTAACATTATATGATAGATTCCTGTTGAACTTCTTTTTCTTGCTTCCCTAGGCATATTCTATCACCCCAAATGTAGTATACCAGTTTATTTATATATGACAAGTTAAACGTCCCTCTGTCTTTAGGTTGCATCAATGCTTACACTTCTTGCATAAAAAACCACCTCTAGTTTAGTTACTATAAGTTTATCCTAAACTAGAGGTGTTGTCAACACATTAGAACCGTCCCTTTGTGTCGTCTTGGAAGTAGACCACGGTTTGAAACAGTAAAAAGTATTTATTATCGATATAGTGAACGGAAGGGGCAACTAAAACAAGAGTTACAAGCATTTTTAAATTATAGTAAACAAGGAAGATTACATCTAGTAAAATGTTTATATTGTATAGTTGAAGGAAAAAGCGATAACTATAAATCAAATATTGTAAATAATTTGTTAAATAAAAGACGTCCAAAGATAAAAACAATTGTAGACTCAACTAAAAAAATTTCAAAAAAATAGAAATTAACAGTATTATATCTACTGTTATTAAAATGAAAATGAGTTATATCGAACATAATTTTTATACTAGAATCATGCTTGTTCGTTATTTTATGGAAATTGAGTTTTTTAATGAAGAGCTTATAACAGTCTTAGAAAACAAAATTATAGATGCTATTGAATACATATATTTTTCAACCTCAAAACAAAGAAAAATGCTTCTTGACTTTGGAGTATATGAACGTGATATAAAAAAATAATTAATATTATTGGTGATGATTTCGAGGATACTTTTGAGCTTAAAAAAAGATTGCAAGAAAATGTCAATAGATTTAAAAATTTAGGATTTATATCTAAATATGTTATCTTTAATATTGTGTAATGCATTACTTGTAAAGAAATAGTATTTATTTAACCTTAAACAACAGATGTGAATTATGATAAATCTTAGAAAGCTACTTACGAAGCCAAGCTTGGGCTTAGGGGGCAAAAAGACCATAAGTATTCCTTTTGGGCTACTTCAAAGGGGCTTCGAAGAATTACCAAAGAAATTAGTAATAAACATTTTTGATTAGGACAGATTGATTTTAACATTTAGTTTACATAACATAGATTCACAAGAAAAATAGACCACCTGTTATAAAGGTAGTGGATTACCTTTGTAATAGGTGGTCAGTTTTAAATAAAAATCAAGTTTTATGCAATCAAAATCACCTGTTCTCATTGATTAGAGAATTCATTTTATTCTACTGATATTAGCTCATAACATATATTCTCATTAATATTATTTTTAATTTCATTATAAGCAATTTCAAATTCTGAATGACCACCAAAAGCGTAAGGAACGGGTATAGAGATACCTAAAGATTTTTTTGTAAAATAACTATATACATCTGATTGATTTTCCGTACCTATATTATCTAGTGAATCTGATTCCATAAAATCTTCTTGTAATTTTTCTAGTTTTATTTCATCTACTCCTATTGCTTTACCTTGCTCTGGCCACAAAGCAATAAATTTACCATTAATAAATTTCCGAGCAACAACATCCGTATCTATTATGTCTCTTAATCTTATCTTCGCTCCTTGCTTTATGTCAATATTAGTTGTGAAAAAAAGTTTATTTGGATGTGCTGCATTATTAACCATACCAAGTCCCGAATATTGGATACTTAAAACATTTGATGCTAAGGTAACTTTATAATCAATATTGACATCGACTGAACCATAAGGGTTCTTGTAATAATTCAATACTTTTAATGCTTCCACCTCTATAATTTTATTAATTTTTTTTTGTTTATCGATATCAACTAACCCAGAAATCTGTGGATAATTGATATTGTAACTCAACTCATCATCAATTTGTAATGCATTCTGTCCAGTCACAGAATATTCCTCATTCTCACTTTCATTAGGATTAGGTTTACTAATTGTTGTATTATCAATCTTTATAGAATCTTCTTGCTGACTACTTCCTGATTTTAACTCGTTACTACCATCAGCACAAGAACCCAAAAACATAATTACAATTACCAATGTCAGAAAAACTATTCGATTCAACTTTAAATCCTCCTTCTATTTTTGATAATATGATTTTATTGAATCATACACGTCTACACGATCTGAAAGTCCCTTTGTTCCACCATTAACCCTTTTGCTTACTTGTTCTATTGTTGCGCCATTGTCTATGAATTCATTCATATTATTGTTTTGCCACCACCATCCTGTCGATTGCCAAGAATAATTCTCAGCTACATAATAAACACCTTGATATAGAACTTCTGAATCTCCTATACTTTCAGAAAATGCTTTATAGTTATCTCGTGTTGATAGTTGCATGTAACCAGCTCCACAATATCTACGCAAACCTGTATCCTGATTAACAATGTCACCCATTTTACTATTTTTAGTTCCAGCTGGACCATATTGTTTATTGAAGTATTTTTTATCTCCAAGTTCAACAACCGATTTGCCATAACCTGATTCTACACTTATTTGTGCTACAAATTTTGCAATTCTTTCTTGATTAATAGATATATCTTTCGAATCATCTATTATATACTTTTCTATAGTATCATTTAGGCCAATGATAAATGTGTCATTAATTTTGTTTTCATTATATCCAATTGAAACAAGAAGCTCCTTGTTAATATAATAAGCATTACCCGACCCCTCATTAACCTCATTTTCCCTTTCCTTAATCCTTCTATACATTT
>JBKGYG010000092.1:0-4262 GCA_046546235.1 Eubacteriales bacterium
TTATTTTGATTTAGGGCCTCTTGACTTAGGGGAAAATGTAAGACGTGATATGGTGCTTACTTTACAAAATATTGGTTTTGATGTTGAAGCATCTCATCATGAAGTTGCTCCTGGTCAACATGAGATTGATTTTAAAGAAAGCTCTGCCCTTGAGTCTGCAGATAGCATTGTAACTTTTAAATTAGTTGTAAAAGTTGTAGCACAACGACATGGTTTACATGCAACCTTTATGCCTAAACCTCTCTATGGTATTAATGGCTCTGGAATGCATTGCGAATTATCGCTTTATAAAGAAGGAAAAAATATATTTTTTAATAATGAAGATCCATATAAACTATCAACAGAAGCTTATTATTTTATTGGAGGATTGTTAAAGCATGCTAAGGCTTTGACAGCGATTACAAATCCGACAGTAAACTCATATAAAAGACTAGTGCCAGGATTTGAAGCGCCTGTTTATATTGGTTATTCAACTAGCAATAGTAGTCCTTTTATTAGAATTCCCTCATATAAAGGGGAAAAGGCGTGGATTGAATTACGAAGTCCAGATCCTTCAGCCAACCCATATCTTGCAATAGCGGCGATATTAAAAGCTGGAATTAGTGGTATAAAGAATAAAATAGAACCACCAAAAATGATGAGTGATAAAGAGTTGAAATCTGATACACCTGTTTTAGAAGAAGGAAGTTGTTTACCTGCTAACTTAAAAGATGCATTAATTGCACTATCTAATGATGATGTCTTAAAGGAAGCTCTTGGGGAATGTTATGAGAATTATATTAAAGCAAAAAGTATTGAATGGAATGAGTATAGCAGGGTTGTACATGATTGGGAACTTAAAAAGTATATATCAAGATATTAGTAGGTGGAATTATGTCGATACGAATTATGATTGGGGCAGGGGTAGAAAAAACTTTAAAACAATTAACCCAATTTTTTATAAGCAATGGTTATTCAATTGTAGGAGAAGCAGATGATGGATATGAATTTTTAAGAAGAATACATTCAGTTTATCCGGATATATGTGTTTTGGATAGTTATATAAAAGGGCTTAATTGTAGAGAAATATCAGAAGTATTAATCTCTGAAAATATTGCTCCGGTTATTGCTGTAGTTAAAGAACATGAGATGCAAAACTTTATACACCTAAATCAGGAGACTTCATTTGTACCAATAATAAAACCAATAAACAAAAGCATGTTATTAAATACTATTCAAATATTAATTAAAACAAATCGCAACATACAGAAACTAGAAAAAGAAGTTAAGACATTAAGAGATACTAATAGTGAAAAAGAGATAATTAGTAAGGCAAAGAAATTATTGATGATTAATATGCATTTAACAGAAGAAGAAGCTCATAGGCGAATACAAAAGCAAAGTATGGAAAAAGGGACACCCAAAATAAGAATAGCTGAAGAAATCCTTCTCATGTATGAATAGATTCGTCAAAATGCTTAAAGGCATTATTTTTGGAAATTATTTTTTGTTTAATTTTCTGAAAAAAGATTTATTGATAAATATTCATTGCATTTTAGAATGTTTTATGGTATTATATTAATAAATTAAGGACAATGAGGTCCTAAGATAAGCTTAGAACAATGGCGTTCTCAAGTAAACTTGAGTACGCTTTTTTTGTTTTGTTAAGAAAGTGCTAAAATTAATCTTAAAACATGTATCAATTTAACAGGTTTAATTAGCTAACAGTAAGTAGCTGGGACAAATCACAAAGCCACTTTTGTTCTTTGAATAGGAAAAGTCATATTTTTAAGATAACCGTGACGATTTGGATCTCATTAAAAACATGTTGATGTTAAAAAAAGGGAGGAAATAATATGTCAACTAATGAAATGTTTGGATCAAATGTATTTAATGATTATGTTATGAAAGAGAGATTACCAAAAGATATTTACAAAGCATTAAAAAGGACTATTGAATTAGGGGAGATTCTTGATCCTCAAGTAGCGGAAGTAGTTGCTAATGCAATGAAAGACTGGGCTATTGAACGAGGAGCAACTCATTTTACTCATTGGTTTCAACCAATGACAGGTAGCACTGCTGAAAAACATGATTCATTTATATCAATTAATTCAGATGGAAGGGGAATGATGGAATTCTCTGGAAAAGAATTATTTAAAGGAGAGCCGGATGCATCATCTTTTCCAAATGGTGGATTAAGAGCAACTTTTGAAGCTAGAGGATATACAGCTTGGGATTGTACATCTCCAGCATTTTTAAAAGAAGACGCAGCAGGTGTTACATTATGTATACCAACAGCTTTTTGTTCTTATACAGGTGAGGCTTTAGATAAAAAAACACCATTACTTCGTTCAATGGAAGCTATTAATAAACAGGCTATGCGTATATTAAAATTATTTGGAAATACTTCTTCAAAAAGAGTATTGACTACAGTAGGGCCTGAACAAGAATATTTTTTAGTAGATAAGAAGTTTTATCAAAAAAGGAAAGATTTAATATTTACTGGAAGAACTTTATTTGGAGCAATGCCTCCAAAAGGTCAAGAGATGGAAGATCATTATTTTGGAAGTATAAAAGAACGTATTGCACAATTTATGAAAGAATTAGATATTGAATTGTGGAAGTTAGGAGTAACAGCAAAGACAAAACATAATGAAGTTGCTCCAGCTCAGCATGAGCTTGCGCCAATATTTACAACAACAAATATAGCAACTGATCATAATCAACTAATTATGGAAACATTACAAAAAGTAGCCATGAGACATGATTTAGTATGCTTGTTACATGAAAAACCATTTGCAGGTGTTAATGGTTCAGGGAAACACAATAACTGGTCTTTATCTACAGATGATGGTATAAATTTATTAGAACCAGGGAAATCACCTCATGAAAATGCACAATTTCTTATGATTTTAGCAGCTGTAATTGCAGCTGTAGATAAAGGTGCTCCATTACTAAGAATGTCAGCTGCGTGTGCAGGAAATGACCATAGATTAGGGGCAAATGAAGCGCCACCAGCAATAATATCTGTATTCTTAGGAGAACAATTAACAGATATTATTGAACAAATAGAAGAAGGTAGATTATCTAATAGTAAACAAGCAAGGGACTTAAAAATCGGTGTAACAACTATACCTGATTTACCAAAAGATGTAACTGATAGAAATAGAACATCACCTTTTGCATTTACAGGTAATAAGTTTGAATTTAGAATGGTTCAGTCATCAGGGTCTATAGCTGGTCCTAATATAATCCTTAATACAATCGTTGCTCAAGAATTAGATAAGATAGCTAATGAATTAGAAAAAGCTGAAGATTTTACTGGAGCAGTAAATGATTTGTTAAAACGTCTAATAAGTAAACATAAAAGGGTAATTTTCAATGGTGATGGATATTCTGATGAATGGGTAGTAGAAGCTGAAAAAAGAGGATTGCCTAATATTAAAACTACAGTAGATGCATTAAAATATTTTGCTAATCCAGAATATGTTAATATGTTTGAAAAATATAATGTATTCACAGAGAATGAAGTACTTTCTCGTCAAGAAATAATGTTTGAAGAATATTCAAAAACAATTAATATAGAAGCGCTTACAATGTTAGACATGGTTAAAAAGGAAATAATTCCTTCAGTAATAGATTTTGCAACCAATTTAGCAAGCTCAATAAATACAGTTAAGTCAGCAGCTAGTTCAGTGACAGTTAGTGTTCAAGAAAAAATATTAGTTAAGATATCAGAGTTGTTAGATGATGCTTATAATAAAGTATATGAACTAGAAAGTATTTTACAAGAGGCTAAGGTAATTGATAATATTGAAGATGAAGCTACTTTTTATAAAGATAAAGTCTTACTTGCTATGAATGAATTAAGAAACCCTTGTGATGAACTTGAAAAACTTGTGAGTGAAGAATATTGGCCATTCCCAAGTTATGTAGATTTATTATTTAGAGTTTAGCGAAAATATGCTAGTACAAATTTAAAATGTTTGATAGAAGAAATCCATCCTCCACCAAATTCGGATTTCTTCTTTTTTTTTTGTTATATAGGAAAATTTTTAAGATGATTTGTATTAAAACACGTACCAATTGTACAACACACCAATTTTTTGTAGGGGCGTATCACAATGCGCCTATTTTTAATTAAGAGTATTCAATCAGATGGAACAATTTTTTAAAATACCCTTTTGAAATTACAAGAAATAAGTTATAATAATATTTTGTATGTAAGTATATATTGAAGAGGTGAAAGTAGTGATTTTATTATTAACATTAAATCCTTCTAT
>JBKGYG010000093.1:0-4084 GCA_046546235.1 Eubacteriales bacterium
ATATAAAAAGATTATTAAGGAATACCATCCTGAATGTTTAGGGGATGATAAAGGCAAGTAATTTTTTTCTAAATTATTGTAGAAAGGGTACCCTTTCTACAATAATTCAAAGACTAAGAACTAACGCGTATATAGGAGGACAAATGTCCTAAATGTAAATAAAAAAATTAAATCGTTGTTTTATCTTTAATCCCTTTTTGTTGATTAGAAATTAACTGAATCTCTCCTTCCCCTATTTTTTGGGGAATTTTGTTTTTTAATAATAAAAATTGCATCAATATTGCAGGAATAATAATAAAAATGAAGAAATTAATTACATAAGTACTTTTAATGTCTAATACTAAAAAAAGAAGGTGATATTATGGATGACTTTATTATTACTCCAAAGGTTGATGAAACACAAGAGTTTATAGAAATTGCTAATGATTTCTCTAATCCTTTAGAACTTGTAAGAGAAGCTATAAGCAATTCATTTGATGCTAATGCTGATAAAATAAAGATTGTATTTACAGTAATTAAGGAATATGGTGAAAAAATACTTCAAATAACTATTGAAGACAATGGCGATGGTATGGATAGAGAGGGATTACAGTCTTTTTTTGATTTAGGAAATTCTTTACGTAGAGATGATACAAATTCGATTGGGGAAAAAGGTCATGGTACAAAAGTATATTTTAATAGTACATCAATCGAAGTGATATCAAGTAAAAGCGGTAATACATTAAGGGCATATGTGGATGAACCATATAAAAAATTATTTGATAGAGAAATACCTAAAGTAGAGGTTAGAAAAATATCTAAGCATGAAAGCCAAGGTACTACTATAATAATAAAAGGTTACAATAATAATAGAAGGAGTAAATTTACTCATGAACAGTTAAAGGATTATATAATCTGGTTTACTAAATTTGGTTCAGTTGAATTAGAATTTGGGATAGAAGAGAATAAAAATATAAAATTAATGTTACAGGGTTTGAATAGAGATGAGCCGGAAGTTATAGAGTTTGGGCATTACTTTCCTGATGAAAGTAAGAGTGTTGAAGATTTATTTGAAGAATATTTAGTAAGAGCTCCAAAACATTATTGTAAAAGAATTATTAAAGAAGGACAACTAAATAATTTTCCTGAAATAAAATATCAAGCAGTTTTCTCTGTTGAAGGAAATAAAGTAAAACAAAAATATAATCCAATGTTAAGGAGGAGAGGATTTCAAGCACCATCTGGAGCATATACTGTTCAAGAAAGGTATGGAATATGGTTGTGTAAAGATTTTATCCCAATACAACGAAAAAATGATTGGGTCACAAAAAAAGGTTCTGAATACATTAAATTCCATGCATTTTTTAACTGTCAGGATTTAAAACTTACAGCAAATAGAGGTTCGGTGGATAATACTCCTTATGAGATTATGCAAGACATAAAAGCAGAAGTAAAGAAAATATATAACGAAATTACTGTAAGTGATGAATGGCGGGAACTAGAATGGTTGGAAAGTGAAGCAGATGCATTTCGTACTGCAGAGAGAGAAAAAAAAGACTTTGAATGGAGAGTTGAAAAAGTTAATAAGGCAAATATAGCAAAATATGAAGGGGTAACTCTTGTTCAGCCTGAAAGAGAAACAGGTGTATTTGCGTTATTCTTAAAATTATCATTATTAAAACCCAAACTTTTTCCATTTAAAATATTAGATTATGATACTCATTCTGGTATTGATGTTATTGTTAAAGGAGATAAGTCATTATCTATTTACCAATCTAAACTTTTTTATGTTGAATTTAAGTATTTCTTGATAAAACAATTTAATCATTCTTTTGAAAATTTACACAGCATCATATGCTGGGATATTGACATTAAAAATGGTGAAATTATTGAAGATGTTAATAATGAAGAAAGAAAATTAAAAATAGTATCTCCTGAAAATGAAAATGATTATGTAAGGTATTTTTTGGAAGCTTCTAGAAGTGCACATCGAATTGAAGTTTATGTATTAAAAGATTATTTAAAACAAAAATTAGGTATCGATTTTAGGCCTAGAACAGATGCGGATATAGAATAAATTATATTATTAAATGCCAAGCGTTCAAAAGGTAAGCTTATGCTATAATGAGTGTTACCTATAAAAATATATAGAGGATTTTGTACTCTAAAAATGAAATTATATAATAGTAATAGGTAATATATACTATCTGAGCTTATTCTATGTTTTGGGGGTGTCTGAAATGGGTAGCGTAGGAAAAATCATAAAGGTTTATTTACCTCAATTTATTATTGATATTATCAACAAAGATATAGATAGTTTTAATATTAAAAGTAAAAGCGGAAAGGCAAATTTAAGTGGATTCTGTAATTTGCTCTTTATGAATTTAAAAGATAAAGCATTTAATGAAAAGCTAAAGCTAAAATATTACTTAAAAAAAGACATATTAGAAAACATTCTTGGAAAGAAACTTAAAGAATTAGATATATCAGAAGAAGATATTAATGAGTTAAATAAATCAATAGTCAACCAATTTTTTGCTTTATATGATGAAATTATGAAGGGGAAGAGGGGATCTTATTCAGATTTTATAAGTTTTCGTCTGAATATAAAAAACAGTATATATCTTGAAGAAATAATAGAGAATAACCTTGCAGAAAATATAACTATCTCTGATTACTTCCGAATGTTATTTGAAGAATATGCAGCTAGACCACAATATAGTAGAGAAAAAATACTTTTTTCTAAGACTTATAACACTATTAAAGAGTCTATAGATAAAACGCATAAAATAAAAATTAAGTTAAAAGGCCACTCTGTCTATTATACATCGTCCCCTACCTTATTGAATAATAGCAAAGAAGAACAATACAATTATTTAATATTGTTGGATGAAGAAAGAAATGTTAGATCAGTTCGTTTATCACATATAGATGATATTATTTTACTCAAAAATACAAAGATAGTTCTCACTGACCAGGAAAAAGGAAAAATAGAAAAATTGAAAGAAAACTTTGATCCCTTTACCTTCAATTTTTCACAGATAAGATTGAGGTTAACTGAGGAAGGAGAAAATTTGTATCAAAGAATTGTACATAATAGGCCCGACTATATAAAAAAGGAAAAAGATAATGAATATATATTTAATTGTTCTAAGGACAAGATATTTGTCTATTTCTTTTCCTTCGGAAATAATGTTGAGATATTAGAACCTACTGATTTAAGAAATAGATTTAAAACTGCTTATGAAAAGTCTCTTGAAATATATGAAAGTTAATGATATGTTAACTAAAAATAGATAAAAATCAGTTCATTAACCTTATATTATAGGACGGCATTTCATAATTTGTTAACTAATAAAAACACTAATATACAATGGAAGGCATACAATTTTTCCAATATAATTATAATAGAACAAAACAGGAGGGGATTAAATGTTAAATGAATTTGTAAGACAGGATGCTCGACCTTTGCCAGTGATTCTTTTACTTGATGTTAGTGGTTCTATGGCGGGTGAAAAAATAGCTGCCCTTAATCAGTCAGTTAAGGAGATGATTAGTACTTTTGCTAATGAGGAATCCACTCAAGCAGAAATACATGTCTCAGTAATAACCTTTGGTGGTGATGCTGATTTACATACTGAATTAATGCCTGCTCGGGAGATAAAGTGGGTTGACATGGAAGCAAGGGGAATGACACCTCTGGGTGGTGCCCTTGATATTGCCAGTGATATTATTGAAGATAAAAAACAGATTCCATCCAGAAGTTATCGTCCTACTGTAGTACTGGTCTCTGATGGTATGCCAAATGACCGGGGCTGGGAGAAAAAACTTGATAACTTTACGAATAATGGAAGAACAGAAAAGTGTGACCGTTGGGTACTGAGTATTGGTGCAGATGCTGATGAGAGTATGCTGGCAAAGTTTCTTGATAATGGAGAAAAAAGTGTACTTCATGCTGAAGATGCTCGTGATATCGTAAGATTTTTCAGGTTTATTACTATGAGTACTACTACACGTTCTAATAGTGCAGATCCGAATAAAGTTGCTGACATGGCTAAAAAATTTAATCTTGTTGATGAAGAGATGGATTTCTAAAATGCACAAG
>JBKGYG010000094.1:0-4058 GCA_046546235.1 Eubacteriales bacterium
GATTTCAACTTGCTCTTTTAATATACCAATAATTTTGTGCAGTAATTGAGAGGTATTAAAAAGAATTGTATGTTAAATTAAGTTTAAAGCGATTGCTAAATTAGGACAAAAGTGGTTTCGCCACTTTCGCTTGCGATATGTCCCAGCACCTTAGAATGTGTAGTTAATTTATACTACATGGTATCGGTACATGTATTAAGTGGCGATGATTTTAAAAGTAGAACATTCTTACGAAACAAGTAAATGAAATGAGGTATTATATGAATTATGAATTTGAAATTCGAGAAATAGAACCAATTACTGTGGCAACCTTGGGTTATAAAGGAAAGGCTCTGGATGCAGCAAAATATTTTCCTAAAGTTTTTAAATCAATACAAGGAAAGGCTTGTGGGGCGCCTATGTGTTGTTTCAAAAACATAGATGAGGGAACACAAACAGGTGATGTGGAAATATGTGTACCTATAGCAGTAGTGCCAAGTACACATGGAATAATGGTTAAAGATTTGCCCCGGATAAAAGCTGTATGTACTACACATATTGGTAAATATGAAAAATTACGTAATGCTTATAAAGCTTTGGAAGACTATTTTGAGAGAAATGGTTTGTCAGGAGGTCTGCCTGTTAGAGAAGTCTATATAAAGGGGCCGGGTATGTTTTTCAAGGGTAATCAGAATAAGTATATTACAGAAGTTATAATACCAATAATTGATGACGAGTCGGGTGGGGGTGTATAACTTTGAAAGCTATAGAAGTGGATACTTTAGTAAAGGAATATAATAACGGTATTAAAGCATTAGATGGACTAAATTTTGAAGTGAATTGTGGTGAAATATTTACTTTGCTTGGGCCTAATGGAGCAGGAAAGTCATCGCTTATTAATATACTTACAACTTATCATCTTCCTACGTCAGGCTCAGTCTTTGTTTTAAGCAAAGATTTATGTAAAGAGGCAAATTATATACGTTCACAAATTGCCTGTGTTGCTCAGAATATATCTATAGATTTTCATTTATCTCTAGTGGAAAATATGTTATTTCAAAGTAGGCTATATAAAATAGATAAAATTACTGCAAAAAAAAGAATCAACTTATTAATTGACAGTTTTAAACTAGGTCAATATAAGAGATATCCAGTAGCATCATATTCTGGTGGTGTAAAACGAAGATTAGATATTGCTATGAATATGATATCTTTCCCGAAAATCTTGTTTTTGGATGAACCAACTGTTGGAATGGATATCCAGTCCCGTAAATCAATGTGGGAAATGATGAAAAAGATAAGAAATGATTTTGGAACTACTATTTTTCTAACTACTCATTATCTTGAAGAGGCAGAACATCTTAGTGATAATATATGCATAATAAAGGATGGTCATAAATTAGTAAAAGGATCACCGAGAGAGTTAAGTAAATATACTCATCAAAAATTAATAAAAATTGGATTTGTAGATATGAAAGAAGCTAAAAAAAGTTTAGACTTTTTTTGTAACAAAGATTATATAGAATCCGGTTATGTTAAAGAGAACTCAGTATTTCTTAATGTGAATGCAGAGATAAATAGTGCTTTTAAAATCATAAATCAAGGATTGCTTGATAGGAATATTAGTTTTGTATCAACCGAAATACTACAACCTACTTTAGAAGATGTGTTCTTATATTTAACTGGAAGTACAAACTAATCAAAGAAAGAGAGAGAAGAAAATGTTGAATGTTTTATGGCGTAATATGAAATGGCGATTTAAAAATCCAGTAACAATTGTAATGACCATTTTACAACCTATGATTTGGCTGATTCTATATAGCACTGTTGCAGAACAGACTATGAAAGGAGTAGATGGAGGGAATTATACTGCTTTTATATTCCCAGGAATTATAGTTCTTGTTACTTTTTCAAGTTCTGGCAGTAGTGGTATTGTTAATTATATTATGAAAACGAGAGGTAGTTTTTACAGGATACAAATATCACCAATTAAACGGAGTTCTATTGTGCTTGGTCATTTTCTAGAAGCTATTATTCTCTCATTTTTTGAAGTTACAGTTCTTTGTGTGTTATCGTTATTTTTTTCTGTTCGTGTGGCTTCTGGAGCAAATGGTTTATTGTTAATGTATATATTGATATTTTTAATAGCATTTTTTATTTCTGGAATCTCTTATTCACTAAGTCTTAAATTACCAAATGAAGATATATTTCAAACTGTGATGAATACAATTGTGCTTCCTATCTTTTTTGTAAGTACAGCACTTTTTCCATTAGAAAACATTACTGGAGGTTTCCGCATAGCTGTATTGATTAATCCATTTACTCATATAATCAATAATTTAAGAAAACTTATTTTTGAGAGTTCAATTGATTTTAATAGGTTTTTTTACACTTTAGGGATTTTTATTATTTTATGCTTTTTTAGCTATGCATTGGCGCTAAGATGTTTGGAAAAAGACCGTAAGTAAAAATACAAAAGTTTGGAAGAAATTTTTAATAATGATATAATATAATCTGAATTAATCTTTGAACTGTGGAAAGAATGGAGGATATTATGGAATGGGTCAAAAATTTAAATCAAGCAATTACTTATATAGAGGATAATCTAGAAAATGTTATAGAATACAATGAATTAGCCAAGATAGCTTGTTGCTCTAGCTGTCAGTTTCAAAGAGTGTTTTCATATATTTCAGGTGTCACATTAGCTGAATATATACGTCGTAGGAGAATGACTAAAGCTGCTAGTGAACTACAAAATAGTAATATAAAAATAATAGACTTGTCAATTAAATATGGATATAACTCACCAACTTCTTTTAGTCGTGCTTTTCAAAGTGTTCATGATGTGCCTCCTTCTTATGCTCGACGAAAAGGAGTTGTTCTTAAAAGCTATCCTAAACTTATGATTAGTTTTGCACTAAAAGGTGATGTTGAAATGGAATACAGAATCGTGGAAAAACCTGAATTTAGAATTATTGGGTTTAAAAAGAAGTTGGAATTTGATATAGGTAAAAATTTTATAACGGTTCCATTATTTTGGGAAGATCTGAAAAAGAAGAATTTACTTCCTCAGTTGTGTGAATTAATGAATCAGACTCCTAGTGGAGTTTTAGGAATAACTTTTTATCAGAGGTCAACAGAATTAAATTATTATGTTGCAGTTGCTTCGGATAATCCTGTACCTAATGGAATGGTGGAATATGTAATTCCTCAAGCTACATATGCAGTTTTTAAATGCACAGGTGAATTTCCGGAAGCTATACGAGAGTTGTATAGACGTTTCTATTCAGAGTGGTTACCTTTTTCAGGTTATGAGTATGCTGAAATGCAAGATATTGAGGTTTACCCTCTATCGGAGAAAAGTGCTAATACAGTAGAAGTTTGGTTTGCTATAAAGGAATAATTTGATGTCTAAAAAAATATTGACAAATCAAATAATTGGTATATAATATTATGAAAAGATAAATAATAATTCTATAGCTTGTAATTATATAATAATTTTATTTTTATAAAAAATATAAATGTGATGAAGAGAAAGAGTAAATAGAAAGAATATCTACAGAGAATCCACACTAGGTGAGAGTGGATGATAGGAAGTCTATTGAACATGGTCTCTGAGCAGCACACCGAAATCATATGAAAGTAGGCTGTGACGGATCCCTGCACCCGTTAAAGTGCTAGAGTATAATCAAAGGTAAGTTTAGTTTGACGTACTTGAAGAGGTTGGCATCGTGAGGTGCTAATAAATAGGAGTGGTAACGCGAGTATACTCTCGTCTCCTAGTCTAAGACTAGGAGGCGGGAGTTTTTTGTTTTGTAGGAAAGTGCTATTTTTAATAATACTGTAAAAAAAGTTTAGAAAGGATGATTAAAATGAGAAAAATATTAATAGGTGGTGCTTGGCCATATGCAAACGGTTCTTTACACATTGGAAGAATAGCAAGTTTGGTTCCAGGAGATGTATTAGCAAAATATCATAGACAGAAAGGAGATGATGTTCTGTATGTGTCTGGTAGTGATTGCCATGGGACACCTATTGCTTTAAGAGCAAAGGTTGAGAATAAAGATCCAAATGAAATT
>JBKGYG010000095.1:0-4042 GCA_046546235.1 Eubacteriales bacterium
TTTTATAGATTCAGTTAGGGAAGTTATAAGTAAAAATCAAATAAATATAGTTATTGGGTGGATTATTTATCTTGCTCCATTGTATAAAGTAATCAATAATAAAGACATAATTTACATTGCTAATCAAGGACAGATGGCTCCTAGATCAATATTATTAAGTTTTTTAAAAAAGGTAGCGTTGAAGAATATATCTTTAATAGATGCATTAAGAACATCGCTTTATATATCTTTATATTCGAGATATCTTACTAAAATAGTTTCTATTTCTGAATCTGTAAAAGAATCTTGTATACGGGCATACAATCTAAATGCTTTAAAATGTTCTGTAATTAATAGAGGTATTGATATTAATATATATTCTTATAGAAGAGTCCAATCAGAGTCATCTAAGAATGGAAAAGCAACAATTTTATATACAGGAAATATTCATTTTGAAAAAGGGATAAACGATTTAGTAAACTCACTTAAATATGTAAAAACGGCAATTAAGTTGGTTTTATGTGGTAAAGGAGAGGAAAGTTATATCAATGATTTAAAATTACGAGTTAACTCCTTTAATCTAAGTCATGAGTTAATTGCTCCAGGTGTTATAAATCAAAACGAACTAGTGCAGTACTATCATAACTGTGATATTTTTGTTTTTTGTTCTCACTCTGAAGGGCTTGGGAAATCTTTGCTTGAGGCTATGTCATGTGGATGCTCGGTTATTTGTTCGGATATCGATACGTTTAAAGAAATAATTGAACCTGGCTATAATGGTGCTATAGTAAAATTAAGATCTCCAGAATCCATCGCAGATACAATTAATAAATATCTTGCCTACCCAGAATTGAGAAAAAAATATTCTATAAATGCAAGAAAAACAATCGAAGAGAAGTTTAATAAAGAATTCGAAATCAATAAATGGAAAACATTAATAGAGGAAGAAATTAAGATTAATTTAAATGAAAGAGTAGATGGAAATGGAAGTAATTAATAGATTACGAAATAGTAAGTTTGGGAAAAGTGTAGTCATGATTGCTGGAGGCACTGCATCAGCTCAATTATTAAACACAATTTTTTCCCCAGTAATAACAAGAATTTATACTCCAGAAGAATATGGAATTCTTACTGCGTACGTGACAATTATAGGTTTGTCTGCATTGGGAGCGTTTAAATACGAGATAGGGATTCTCATTGCTGAAGATGAAAAAAACGCAATCAATGTATTTGTTTTAAGTCTAATTGTTCTATTTGGTTATGTAACAACTATAACTGTAGTTATGATATTGATGAGAGACAGTTTTATGAATTTATTTAATACAGAGAACATTGATAGGTACAAATATTTTATTCCTGTCGGCATACTCTTGTTAGGATTATACCAAATTATTAGACAATGGGCTTATAGAAAAAGAGATTTCAAGACAATAGCTAAAACAACAATTACTCAGAGCTTTTTAGGAAATATAATAAAAGTAATTTTGGGGTTGATAGGATTTGGGGCACCAGGATTAATTGTTGGGAATATCGTTAAAGAGAGTGCAGGAATATATACACTTTCAAAACCCTTAAGAACTCTTGAAAAGAAATATTTTAACACAATTAACATGAATTCGATTAAGAAAGCGGCTATAAGATATAAAGATTTCCCATTGTTTAATTTACCATCACACTTTCTGAGCAATCTTGCAACAAAATTACCAATTGTTTTTTTAGGTTTTTTATATGGTGCTGAGATAGTTGGTCTTTTCGGCTTAGCCAATATTATAGTAAGGTTACCAATGAGACTAATTGGTGCATCTGTAGGTGATGTGTTTTACTCAGAAGCTGCTCATATTGGGAAAAAAAATCCTAAGAGATTAAAGGAACTATCAAATAATTTAATGAAAAAGTTAATCGTCTTAGGGATAATACCATTAAGTATTTTGTTCTTTTTCGGATCCAAACTCTTTAATTTTGCTTTTGGAGATACTTGGAATGATGCTGGTATCTATGCAAGTATTATGTCAGTGATGGTGTTTTTTATGCTAATATTTGCTCCCATAAGCAGAGTATATGAAGTGTATGAAAAACAGAGGGTTAAATTTACTATAGATGTAATAAAGACTATATTAGTTTTAATGGTGTTTGGGATTTCATGGTACTTTAACTTCAGTTCGTATATATCGATAATTTTTTATTCGATAGTGATGTCCTCGATTTATTTTATTATTTACATTTACGCTCAAAGAATTATTAATCATGAAGTAATAAAAAAGTTGAATGAATAAGAGAAGCTAAGTGTTAGTAAAAGTTTACAACAATATCTTGAATTAATAAAAAACATAGGGTGCTTAAAAGAAATTATTGAGTATAAATAGAAGGAAGGTAAAATATGAGCTTATACAGTGAAATTTAAGGTGGAAGGGAAAAAATATCAGTTGTAGGACTGGGGTATGTTGGATTGCCGATAGCAGTTGCTTTTGCGAAAAAGGTGAATGTCATTGGATTTGATCTTAACTATAAAAAAATTGAAATATATAAGTCTGGAATTGACCCAACAAATGAGGTTGGCAATGATAAGATTAAAAGGACGACAGTTGAATTTACAGCAGATGAAACTAAGCTAAGGGATGCCAAGTTTCATATTGTTGCTGTTCCAACTCCAATCAATCTAGACAAAACACCTGATCTTACACCAGTAGAAAGTGCAAGTGAAATCATTGGACGCAACCTTTCAAAAGGTTCGATTGTTGTATATGAATCCACAGTATATCCAGGTGTAACAGAAGATATTTGTGTTCCGATATTAGAAAAAGAGTCTGGTTTGAAATGTGGTATTGATTTCAAAATTGGGTATTCTCCAGAAAGAATTAACCCTGGGGATAAAGTGCATAGACTTGAGAATATTATAAAAATTGTTTCAGGCATGGATGGAGAAAGTCTAGAAGAGATTGCTAAAGTCTATGAATTAGTGATCGAGGCTGGAGTTCATAGGGCAGGTTCAATAAAAGTAGCTGAAGCAGCTAAAGTGGTTGAAAATAGTCAACGTGATATTAATATTGCATTTATGAATGAACTTGCAATGGTTTTTGAACGAATGGGAATCGATGCTAAAGAAGTTATTGATGCAATGAACACAAAATGGAATGCTCTCGGCTTTACTCCAGGACTCGTCGGAGGTCACTGTATAGGAGTTGATCCATATTATTTTATATATGAAGCTGAGAAATTAGGTTATCATAGCCAGATTATTCTTGCGGGTAGAAAGATTAATGATGGAATGGGGAGATTTATTGCCGATGCAATAATTAAGAAGCTTGTTTTAGCAAATAAAGTAGTAAGGCAATCTAAAGTCGTTATATTAGGAATAACGTTTAAGGAGAATACATCAGATACGAGAAATTCAAAAGTAGTAGATATTATTGAAAGTCTTAAAGAATATGGTATTGATCCAATCGTTGTAGATCCGGAAGCTGATATTGAAGAGGCTAAATACGAATACGGTATTGATTTAGTAAATATCAAAGATGTTAATAATGCGGATTGTTTAGTGCTAGCAGTTGCTCATGATATTTTTAAACAAATGAGCTGGGAAGATATTAATGCTTTATATGGAGATGTTGAGAACAAAGATAAAGTGCTGATTGATGTAAAGAGTATACTCAATAGAAGAGAGATTGAAGAAAAGGGTTGCTATTATTGGAGATTGTAAGTACAGTATTATACAAATTTCAACATATTAATTATTAGGCATACATAATTAATTGGGGAGAGAATAATATATGAGATTAGTATTCGCACATGATCATATTTTTCATAAACATAAAAATGTATTATATAGTACGGGTAGTTTAACAAAAAAAATGTTAGAAAGATATACAATGGTTTTTGAAACAGTTCAAGTTGTAAGCAGGCAAAAGAAATTACAAGAATTCAATGGTAAGCTTACTTTAGCATCAGCGGCTAATGTTGAGTTTACTCCAGTGCCTAACTTTAAGTCATTAAAAAAATATCTTAAAGTTATTGATGCAAAAGCTATTATTGAAGAAGAAGTGAAGAATTCAGATGCTGTCATTGC
>JBKGYG010000096.1:0-3885 GCA_046546235.1 Eubacteriales bacterium
TAAGTAAATCTTATTTTTAAGGTAATTGGTACTTAAAACATGTACCAATTGAACAAGTTTAATTAGTTAAGAGTATTCAATCAGCTGGGACAAATCGCGAAGCGAACGTGTCAAAGCCACTTTTGTCCTTAATGAAGAAACCCCTAACATTGTAGGGGTTATTCACGAATAACCCAGACCCTAAGTAAGGTCCCACTATTACAGGGGCTTGAACACACTATAATAAAACATAAACAATTGAAGGAAAGATTATTTATGAATATTACTTTTAAAATTATGGGTTTTATTATTTTAATTGTAGGAATTATACTCTTTATAAGTACAAAATTCATTAGGAAGAAGAATATTAATGAATTTTCTAATGAAAAAGACTTTGAGGAAATTATTAATCAATGTATGTTAATGATTAGAATTATAGCTATTATAATGATTGTATCAAGTATTATTATGATATTACTATAAGAAATAGATAAAAATATAAAAGGAGTGCTTTATATGGCAAATAATAATCTTGAAAAGAATTATGATCCATCAAAAGTTGAAGAACGATTATATCAAAAATGGTTAGACAAAAATTATTTTCACGTTGAGGTGGATAAAAATAAAGAGCCTTTTACTATTGTAATACCGCCACCTAATATTACTGGGCAATTGCATATGGGACATGCTTTAGATAACACATTGCAAGATATATTGATTCGCTGGAAACGTATGCAAGGATATAATGCTTTGTGGCAACCAGGGACTGACCATGCTAGTATTGCAACAGAAGTAAAGATTGTTAACCAAATGGCAGAAGAAGGTTTATCCAAAAGCGAATTAGGACGAGAAGGGTTTTTGAAACGTGCTTGGCAATGGAAAGAAGAATATGGTGACAGAATTATTGGCCAACTTAAAAAGTTAGGTTCTTCTTGTGATTGGGAAAGAGAACGGTTTACAATGGATGAGGGTTTATCCGATGCTGTTCTAGAAGTTTTTGTTAAACTATATGAAAAAGGATATATTTATAGAGGAGCTAAAATTATTAATTGGTGCCCTGTTTGTAAAACTACTATATCTGATGCAGAAGTTGAACATGAAGAAAAACAAGGACATTTTTGGCATATAAAATATCCAATTATTGGTAGTGATGAATATATACAAATAGCCACTACTAGACCAGAAACAATGTTAGGGGATACGGCGATTGCTGTTCATCCAAATGATGAAAGATATAAACATTTAGTAGGGAAAAATGTTTTATTACCATTAGTTAATAGAGAGATACCAATTATTACAGATGAATATGTTGAAAAAGATTTTGGAACAGGTGTGGTTAAGATAACTCCAGCACATGACCCAAATGACTTTGAAGTAGGATTAAGACATAATTTGGAACAAATTAATATAATGAATGATGATGGGACTATTAATAAAAACGGGGATAAATACGAAGGACTATCAAGATATGAAGCAAGAAAAAGAATAATAAAAGAACTGGAAGAACTTGGACTATTAGTTGATATAGAAGAACATACTCATAATGTAGGTACACATGATCGTTGTGATACAGTTATTGAGCCACTTATAAAAATGCAATGGTTTTTATCTATGGAAGAATTGGCAAAACCAGCTATAGAAGCATATAAAAAAGATGACCTTAAATTTGTACCAGATAGATTTGGTAAGATATACCTTCATTGGCTAGAAAACATAAGAGATTGGTGTATTTCTAGACAATTATGGTGGGGACATAGAGTACCTGCGTATTATTGTGATGATTGTGGAGAGATAGTAGTTTCAAAAGAAGCACCGGAAAGTTGTTCTTGCGGAAGTAAAAATATATATCAAGATGAGGACTCTTTAGATACTTGGTTTAGTTCAGCCCTTTGGCCTTTTTCTACATTAGGTTGGCCACACGAAACAAAAGACTTAGATTATTTTTATCCAACGGATGTTCTAGTTACAGGATATGATATTATTTTCTTTTGGGTTGTACGAATGGTTTTTTCGGCACTAGAACATACTGGGGAATTACCTTTTCATACAGTACTCATCCACGGTTTAGTAAGGGACTCAAAAGGACGTAAAATGAGTAAGAGTTTAGGTAATGGTATAGATCCTTTAGAAGTTATTGAAAAGTATGGAGCTGATGCACTTAGGTTTACATTAGTAACAGGAAATGCGCCAGGTAATGATATGCGTTTTTATTGGGAAAGAGTTGAATCTAGTCGTAATTTTGCTAATAAGATATGGAATGCATCAAGATTTATACTTATGAATTTTGAAAATAAGGAAATAAAAGATATAAAACCAAATGATTTAACACAAGCTGATCGTTGGATTTTATCAAAAGTAAATACTTTAGCTAAAGATATTACAGAGAATATGGATAATTATGACTTTGGAATAGCTGTTGGTAAATTATATGATTTTATTTGGGAAGAATTTTGTGATTGGTATATAGAAATGGTTAAGCCAAGACTATATAATGATGAAGATAATACAAAAGAGGCAGCATTATGGACATTGAAAAATGTATTAATACAATCTTTAAAATTATTACACCCATATATGCCATTTATTACAGAAGAGATTTTTGGTTTTGTTCAGGATAAAGAAGAATCAATAATGATATCAAGTTGGCCAACGTTTAAAAAAGAATGGGATTTTAAAGAAGATGAACAAGAAATAGAAATTGTAAAACAAGCTGTCAGAGGCATTAGAAATGTTCGTGGAGATATGAATGTGCCACCAAGTAAAAAAGCAAATGTATTTGTAGTTACTGATAATGTAGAAGTAAAAAAAGTTTTTCAAAAATCTAAGGTTTTCTTTGCTACTTTAGGTTATGCCAAAGAAGTGTTCATACAAGATGATAGCTCTAATATTGATGATGATGCAGTATCAACAGTAATACCAGAGGCTACAATCTTTATGCCTTTTACTGAACTTGTTGATATTGAGAAAGAATTGATTAGATTAGAAAAAGAGCAAAATAGATTAGAAAAGGAACTAGAGAGAGTTAATAAAATGTTAGCAAATGAGAAATTTATGAGTAAAGCGCCAGAAAATAAAATAAATGAAGAAAAGGAAAAACTGGAGAAATACACTCAAATGATGGATCAAGTAAATGAGAGGTTAAACCAACTAAAAAAATAAAAGTCATATAGAAAATAATTTATAAACTTAAGCATAAATAATTAAGACCTATAGATTATATCTTTCTATAGGTCTATATAATTATAAATTATAAAAAGTGTATATGAAAGTATAAAAAACTATTTATAGAGGTTGATAAAATGGCATATAAAAATTTGTTTTGGGGTTTTGTATTTTTAATTGACATAAGGATTGGCAATTTTGATATTTTGCCAGATATAATTGCTTATATTCTATTATATATAGGTCTTAAAATATTAGGCAACAAGAATAACTATTATGAAACAGCTAAGCCTATAGCTTTTTGCATGATATTTGTTTCACTATTTGATTTATTGCATGTTAATTTAGGAATAGGATTACTAATTAGTTTAATAATAATTATTGTCAATATAATTTTTATTTATAATATTTGTATGGGAGTGGCTGAAGAAGCTAGAAAGACGGAGGATACCGATATAGAAAGAAAAGCATTAAATTGTTGGAGCCTATATATAGTTTATAGTGCGTTAAATATTATTACATTTATAATTCCTATATTGAGTATCTTAACATTTGTTTTTGTTGTGTTTTGGCATATTTTAATTCTAATGCTAATGAATACAGCATCTTATAAATTGGATACATAAGATATTTGTTAAAAAACAATTAATTAATAAATTAATTATGATACAACTACCCGATTTTGTTCCATACAATATATTTTAAATAATGGAGGTTTGTATTAATGATTGACTATTTATTGTT
>JBKGYG010000097.1:0-3807 GCA_046546235.1 Eubacteriales bacterium
TTTTAAATATTTGATTAGAAAAATTTAGTAAGTGTAAATTGTTATTCCGTTAAAAACCTTAAATGTCTGACCGTTAGGGAGTTTTTTAAGGTTTCGGAATAACAATTGGAGCGAACTTAGTTTTTCTTCAAATATTTAACTTGAACGTTTTGAATATATATTTCTCTACCTAAATTATTTAGAGGCTATCTAATTTGAGATAGCCTCTGTAATTATTTATTCTAATATAGTGGATAATTTTTAACTAAATCTTCTACTTTTTTAACTGCTGCATTAGCATTTTTATCAAAATCAGCTAAAGTCATATGGATTATTTCTGCAACTGTATCCATATCTTCTACAGTCATGCCCCTTGTTGTAACAGCAGGTGTTCCCAGTCTTATACCACTTGTAACAAATGGACTTTGTGGATCATTTGGTATAGTATTTTTATTACAGGTCACTCGAACTTCATCTAATCTTTTTTCTGCTTCTTTACCTGTTATATTCATGTTCTGTAAATCAACTAACATCAAATGATTATCTGTACCACCTGATACTAATTTCATACCACGTTTTATTAAACTTTCAGCTAAAGCATTAGCATTATCAATAATACGTTGTTGATATTCTTTAAATGAATCTTTTAAAGCCTCTTCAAAACTTACTGCCTTTGCTGCTATTACATGCATAAGTGGCCCACCTTGAAGACCTGGAAACATCGCTTTATCAATAGCCTTTGCATATTCTTCTCTACAAAGAATCATTCCACCTCTAGGGCCCCTAAGTGTCTTATGAGTTGTTGTAGTAACAAAATCTGAATAAGGCACAGGATTTGGATGTAATCCAGCTGCTACCAAACCAGCAATATGAGCCATATCTACCATTAAATACGCCCCAACTTTATCAGCTATCTCCCTAAACTTTTCAAAATCTATAGTACGAGGATAAGCACTTGCTCCTGCAAGGATAAGTTTTGGCTTATTCTCGACTGCTATTCTTTCTAATTCATCATAATCTATATAACCTTCATCATTAACACCATAAGGAATAATATTAAAATATTTACCGGAGATATTAACAGGACTTCCGTGAGTTAAATGCCCACCATGAGCTAAGTTCATTCCCATAACTGTATCCCCTGGTTCCAACACAGCGAAAAATACACCCATATTAGCTTGAGCTCCTGAATGTGGTTGTACATTAGCATGGTCTGCACCAAAGATCTTTTTAGCTCTTTCTCTTGCCAAATCTTCTACTATATCTACATATTCACAACCACCATAATATCTCTTTCCTGGATAACCTTCTGCATATTTATTTGTTAAAGGGCTACCCATTGCAGCCATTACTGCTTCACTAACAAAATTCTCAGAAGCAATTAATTCTATATGACTATTTTGACGACCTATCTCTTTTTCCATAGCGTCAGCTACTTTAGCGTCTAAAGCTTTTACTTTATCTAAACTGTACATTAATAAATACCTCCGTTCGTGTTTTAGGGTATTATACCATATTTAGTCAGATATTGGAATGGTATAATTTAATGAACTTTAATTATTTTGCACAGAATATAACTATGTTATTTGTTTCAATTTGTGTAAATACTGTTGCAAAGTAAGGAAGGATGAAAATGAATCATAAATTACTATTTAATACAGCCCTTTTAGCTGGCGAGATAATGTTAAGAAATGGTGCTGAAACTTATCGAGTAGAAGATACTATTAACCGAATACTTAATTTATCTAATTTTAGAATAATTGAATCTTTTGTTACCCCTACTGGTATTTTTGCTACCTTAGATGATCCAAAAATCGAGATGATTACTTTTGTAAAAAGAGTAAAAAACAGAACAATACACCTTAGTAAAGTAGCAATGGTCAATGACGTATCAAGAAAATTATGTTTTAGCCAAATTTCCTTGGAAGAAGCTTATAGACAATTACAACAAATACAGCTTATACATCCTTATACAGGAAAAATTATGGTTCTAGCCTTTGCTTTAGCTTCTGGATTTTTTTCTATTGTTTTTGGTGGAAACTATGAAGATTTTATTGTTTCTACTCTAAATGGATTTTTAATTTCTTTAATCTTAAAAACATTAGGCTCATATGATATGTCTAGATTTTTCATAGATTTAGTTGCTGGTTTTATAATAGGAAGTTCTTCACTATTATGTCTTCACTTAATTAATGCAGGAAATAATATTGATACTATTATTGTAGGCTCTATTATGCCCCTAGTTCCTGGTGTAGCTATAACAAATGCTGTTCGAGATACTATACAAGGTGATCTTGTATCAGGAATATCAAGAGCTCTTGAAGCATTAATTATAGCTATTTCTATTGCTGTTGGAATAGGCACAGGATTATCCGTATCTTACTGGTTTTTAGGAGGTAGTATGTAATGATTATCCAAATCATCTCTGCTTTTTTTGCAACTTTTTTCTTTGCCATTATTTTTAATATATCTAAACAACACTTAATCTTATGTGGCTTAACAGGTGCTATTGGTTGGAGTGTTTTTTTATTTAGCAAAAATTACTTTGAATCTATTGTAATATCCAACTTTTTAGGAGCCCTAGCTGTTTCATTTGTTTCCCACTTTTTAGCAAAAAACAAAAAAACACCTGTTACAGTATTCCTTATATCTGGCATAATTCCCCTTGTACCTGGAGCTGGCATGTATAAAACAATTTATTATACCATAACAAAAAACTACTCCCTTGCAAACTATTACGGAATTCAATCCTTGCAAATTGCTGGAGTTATTTCTATAGCAATTGTTTTATTAGATACTTTTACAAAGTTGAAAAACAAAGTTTAATTATCATAAAATAGTGCTAAATGCTTATTTACAATTTAATTATTGTAATATATTATATAATTACACTATATAACCCTATAGAAGTTATAGTCACATCTTAATCTATAGCTTCTAAAATTAATTTACTCCCCTCATCATTAGATGAGAAAAAGGCAGACACTCCCCTCAGAATGTCTGCCTTTTATTTTAATTTTTTTCCCTTCAACAAAGGGGAATTTGCTTCTGTTTGTTAATTGTTAATATATTAGCAACCTTTTTTACATTTATCGAATACTTCTCCCTCTTCTACAGATGGAGTTGGATCTTCTACTGGAAATGATTTTTTGAAAGATTTTGGGTTTTGACAAATCTCTAATGGTTGAATACTTTGTTCTAATAAATCACCTTCAACGAAATCTAAGCAAGCATCCTCTACTGCTTCTTCTATTGGTACACATTTTGGAGGCACACATAATCCTGCGTGACAAACTTTATACTGTACAAAGTAAATTGTCTTAAGATATAAAGTTATACCAATAGCTGCTAATCCTTCTTCAAGGTTTAATTCAAGAACCTTTGCTAATGCTTGAACATTAAGTCCTTGTCTTAAACTATTATTTCTACAATCTAAATCTTCAACAAATCCTAAGAAATTAATTGCTGGTTCACATTCTCCAAAGCAATCAATGTATGATACACCATATGGAGCATATAAATCAACAGTTATAGAAGTTGGATTAGTTTCTTCATCAAAATCAGGATCTTCTGAGCTTGGTGGCAAGTATTCTGTTGATATACATAATGTCTTAAGAATAGTACAATTCGCATCTAACAATTTAACTGCAAATCTAACACAAATATTAGATAATGTTACTCGAATACAATTAGGTCTTCTAGTTATAAAGTTAACTTCAGAACCATCTGGGCAACCCACCTTAAAATCTATATCTATTACATCTACGTCAATTGCAGCTAAAGTAGGAAATTTTTCAAGTACCCATTCAGGTATTTGTGTAACTTTAC
>JBKGYG010000098.1:0-3755 GCA_046546235.1 Eubacteriales bacterium
TGGAGAGATTTTAATGATGTAGACCAATTACAAAATGCGATTGACTTAATAAAAAACAATTCAGACTCTAGAAGAATAATCGTTAACGCGTGGAATCCTCCTAAAATTAAAGATATGGCTCTTCCTCCATGTCATATGGTGTATCAATTTTATGTGAACGATGGAGAGTTGTCTTTACAACTTTATCAAAGAAGCGCAGACGCATTTTTAGGAGTACCTTTTAATATAGCAAGCTATTCTTTATTGTTAATGATGGTTGCTAAAATTACAGGATTAAAACCTAAAGAGTTTATTCACACAATAGGCGATGCTCATATTTATGAAAATCATATTGAACAAGTTGATAAACAATTAAAAAGAAAGCCTAAAAAGCTACCACAAATGACAATTCTTGGTGATCAAAAAACTATTGATGACTTCTCATACGAAGATTTTCAATTAAGCGGGTATGATCCATATCCTGCTATTAAAGGAAAGGTTGCAGTTTAATGTTAGATATGTTAATTATTTTTGGTTTATTAGGACTGGCTATAATAATTGCTAAACCTTCTAAAGAAAATAAAGAAAAGAAAGAAGATCGTTGGTAAAAGAGATTTTCTAATTTTGACATTTTTAAAAAAATATAGTATAATATATATGTAAGTAAAAAGGTAAAGAGAGGTAGAAATAGATGATTCCAATTATTTTGCTAACGATATGTTTCGTAACTCTCGTAATTATGTACTTAAGAGAGCGAAGACTGAAGAATATTTACGACCAAGAAGCGCAATTTTATTTTGAAGTATTAAAACAAAGCAATCAAATTGAAACAGTTAATTTAGAAGATTTAAATCAATAATACAATAGGAGAGATTATCATTCAAAAACTAAAAGAAGAAATTACATATTTAGTTGACACCAAAGAAGACGCAGAGAAGCTTATTGAAGAAGCAAAAGAAGACAATTCTGCTCTTGTAAGTAGCACAATTAGATATAGAAAAAGTAAAGATGATTTTAGGATTAAAATTTCTAAAGAATGGCAAGAGTTTGAAGAATAAAAATTAAGGGCTGAGTAATTCTCAGTCCAAATATGGGGAAGTAGTTCAATGGGAGAGCACCTGCTTTGCACGCAGGAAGTTGAGGGTTCAAATCCCTTCTTCTCCACCATTATGGGGTTGCAAGGTTTCGACAAGCAACTGAAGGAATAATTTTGATAGGACTTGGCGAAGTATAAACGTAACAAATTAAACGCAAATACATACGAACCTAGCTACGCAGTAGTTTAGTCAATTGTATTAGTTTTCCGTCCGAAGCTAATACATAAATAGAAGGGCGGTGCAAGAGTAAAGAGTGAGGAACTTACTACGAAAGTGAAATAAGCCTCAGACAATTCTATTAGTTTTTGTTTCATTTTCAACCCTAATAGATAACGTCTATAAACATAAAAATGAAACTATCCTATCTAAAAAATTATTTATTAGGTTGTTTGGACAGGGGTTCGATTCCCCTCAGCTCCACCAGCGTTTAAAGCATGGCGTTCAATATAATCATAGCGAGGTGATTATGTACGGCACTACTAAGCTGGAGCGTCATGTTTATAAATAGATCTGTTTTATTGATGGATAGAATATTAATTTATTCTGTCCATCCCAAATCACAGGGTAGAGGAATCCGGTACCTCGTCAGACTCATTATCTGAAGGCTGTGGGTTCAAATCCCACCCCTGTAACCATTTTTTGATAAAGAAAATATATTTATATAAAGGAGTATAAATGCAATGCTTACAAAACAGCAACAATCAACTATTGAAATGCTTACTATTGAACTACAAGTTGCAGAATGTAAAGGCGAACCTCTTGAAGAAATTGAGAAAAAAGAACGAAAATTATTAGAATATATTAAAAGTATCATATAAAAAGGAGAGTATTAAATGTTATTATTATTATCGTTTGTTTTATTTACTGCCATATGTTTTTTAACCGCTTGGCTTATTGATCGTGCAGAGTATGTTACATTAGAAGGGTTGCAAATAGCTTCTGTATTAATAGGTATTATTGCTGCTTTTGCTATTTTTGTATCTGCAATCGCTGCCTTAGCTATACAAATACCCAAAGTACCAGATTATCAAGATTTTGAAATGCGAAGAGATATAGTTGAAAGTAAAATAAATAGAATTGAAGATACTGAAATTAACAAAAACAATATTATTAATGGAGATTTTGGTTCTCTTGAGGAAACTTACAATGAAGCTCAAGACATTAATGATATTATAATTCGGTCAAGATATTGGTCAGATAGTCTATGGTTAGGTTGGTATTATAATGATTTAGTTGGAGAGCTTGAATTAATAGAAACCAACTAATATAGCTATGCCTTAGCTGATTAAGGCATTCTATATTTTGCAAAAGAGCAATAGTTCTTTTGCAAACTATAGGATTAAGAAAGGAGTAAAAAATTATATGAAAAAAGGCGTGTATTTTAATATTGATGAGCAATTACACAGGCAACTAAAAGCATACGCAGTTGTTCACAATACAACAATGTCTAAAGTTATTGAACAACTAATTCAAGAAAACTGCACTTTTGGCAGAAAAGAACTTGCTAACGAAAAATATGAAGAACTTCCTTATGAGGAAGACGAAGAATAAAAATAAAAAGAAAGAGGGAGAATGTATGTACAAAATTGGAAAGAGTAGTGATGGAAACATCATGTACCTAACAAAAGAAGAACTAAAAGCAATCAAAGAAGGAAGAGAACCTTTTCCAGATTGCAACAATCAACAAAAAGCAAAAATCAGAAAAATTATAAACCGCATGTAAAGGAGGTTTATTATGAAAAGAACAAATTATGCTAAGAAAATTATGAAAAAAATTGCAAATGATAATGATTTTTTAAGATTTCATAAATGGGGCAGTCCGTATAGACGAGCCTATATGAAATATAAGAAAAATCCTACGCAAGAAAATTATAACAAACTCTATGAAATTTTTAGTTATTTACTTTTAGACTATCTAAAATTAAATGACAAAAATAAATAAATAACTATGTCTGCCTGTAGCATAATTGGATAATGCAACGGCCTTCTAAGCCGTCGATTGCTGGTTCGAGTCCAGTCAGGCAGGCCATTATTATGAATGAGGTGTTATGTGGAAGATTTAATTGAACGTATAAAACAAGAATTTAAAGTAACTGATGAGCAAGCTATTATTATTATTAGGCTTCTTCAATCAAATGAAACTATTGATTTTAATTTTTGGGAAACAATGGAAATAATCTCAAATAAACGGAAACAAGGTAAAAGAATATTATAATACTATAATAGAAAGGAATTAATTTATGATTATAGGAATTGGAATTGGATTTATTATCGCTGCGTTTGTTGTTGCTTTGCTAGGATTTCTAGTTTGGCATACATTTCATGGTGATATAGCATCACTCTTTATCATTTTTGCTTTAATTTTAATTGCTGTTGGTTCTTTCTTAATTACAGGAGATATTTTTAATGTCTTTACTTTTGTAATAGAAAAGATTTCGAGCCTATGGGTATAATAGTATTAACATTATATGCAATATTATTTACTGCCTCTTATATATATTTTGCAATTAATACGTATAAAGAAGATAAAGTTAGTTTTGGTATAGCAATAACAGGAACAATAATATTATTATTAATTGGAATAATTACAGGTGATATATTTAATATACTTATATTTATATCAACAATATAAACTAAAGAAAGGAAGAGACTTGGTGATAGCATGGATAAAAAATATAA
>JBKGYG010000099.1:0-3558 GCA_046546235.1 Eubacteriales bacterium
GCCAAATGGGATGCCAAGAAGGCCAAGGCCAAATGGAGAAGCACCAAATGGCATGCCAAACCAGATGCCAAATGGGATGCCAAGAAGGCCAAGGCCAAATGGAGAAGCACCAAATGGCATGGCAAATGGAACGCAAAGATATAAATCAATGGATGAGGCTTTAAACTTAATTAGAGATTCTGTAAGTGATGAAAGAGAAGAGGAACTTTTTTATGATTATCTTATTTCAGAGGCACCTACAGATGAGGAAAGAGATATTATTGAACAAATAAGAGATGATAAAATTAAACACAATAATTTATTTAGAAGAATATATGAAGATATGACAGGCGATACTATAGACGTATCTGAACAGCAGTTTCAAAGACCTGACTCATACATTGAAGGTATTAAAAGTGCTTTAAAAGGAGAACTTGATTCGGTAGAAAAGTATAGAGATATAAGGGCGGGGTTAAATAATCAGTTATACAGAGATATGGTTTTTGAGATTATAACTGATGAGTTAGAACATGCTGATAAATTTAATTATATTTTGTATCTTAATAGATAATAATTATTTCTTAAAACTTTAAAAAAGATATCCTAGATATCCCAAAATTGGGATATCTCAGTTTGTAGACAAAATAATAATTTAGGAATTTTCCGTAGATCCGTAGAGAAATATATATACAAAACGTTCAGGTTAAATATTTGAAGAAAAACTAAGTTCGTTCCAATTGTTATTCCTAAACCTTAAAAACTCCCTAACGGTCAAACATTTAAGGTTTTTAACGGAATAACAATCTCCACTCACTAATTTTTTCTAATCAAATATTTAAAACATCACTTATTTGTATATATATTCCTCTACTATGTATTTATAATAATTAGACTTTGTCTACAGTCTGAGATATCCCAAAATTGGGATATCTTTTTTCTAAAGCACAAAAATAAAAAGATGCCTTGCATTGGAAGTTTTAACCTAGTACAATAATAGTGATGATTTAATTTGTAATTATAATTTAGATCTACTAATTAAAATTATCAAAATAATATTGGAGGGATATAATGCTTAATTTTGAATTTAATAATCCAACTAAAATAGTATTTGGTAAAGATACTGAATTAAAGGTATCAGATTTAGTTAAAGATTATAGCGGCAAAAAAGTTTTATTACATTATGGTGGAGGAAGTATTAAGAAAATAGGTCTTTATGAAAAGGTTATAAAAGCACTTAAAGAAGCTGATATTGATTTTGTAGAGCTTGGAGGAGTACAACCTAACCCTAGATTAAAATTAATACATGAAGGTATTAAAATATGTAAAGAAGAAAATGTAGATTTTATATTAGCAGTTGGTGGAGGAAGTGTTATTGATTCTGCTAAAGGGATTGCAGTAGGAGCATATTATGATGGAGACGTTTGGGATTATTACACAAGAAAAGCAGAGATAGAAAACGCATTACCTATTGGTGTTATTCTTACTATTCCTGCGGCAGGCAGTGAATCAAGTCCTGCTTCTGTAGTAACAAGAGAAGAAGGATTATTAAAAAGAGATATAGGAACACCATTAATTATACCTAAATTTGCAATATTAAATCCTGAATTAACTTTTACATTACCGCCATATCAAACGAGTGCAGGTGCTACAGATATAATGGCACATATAATGGAAAGATATTTTACTAATGTAACCAATGTGGGATTTACAGATAAATTATGCGAAGCGACATTAAAAACAATTATAGAAAATGTTCCACGTGTTTTAGAAAAACCTGATGATTATAATGCTAGAGCAGAAATAATGTGGGCTGGAACTATTGCACATAATGGATTATTAGATACAGGTAGAATTGGTGATTGGGCGTCACACCCAATCGAACATGAAATAAGTGGTATATATGATGTTGCTCATGGAGCAGGGTTAGCGGTTGTTTTTCCAGCTTGGATGAAATATGTTTATAAACACAATATTGATAGATTTGTCCAATTTGCTGTTAAAGTATGGAATGTTGAATATCATCCAGAACATAAAGAAGATATTGCTTTAGAAGGCATTAGAAGAATAGAAGCTTTTTTCACTAGAATTGGAATGCCAACACGTTTATCTCAAATGGATATTGATGACACACGGTTTGAAGAAATGGCTAAAAAAGCTACTGAAAATGGACCTGTTGGTAATTTTGTAAAACTTGATAAAGCAGATGTTGAAAAAATTTATACAATAGCAGAATAAAATTAAGTGTTTTATAGAACAAGGGAAATAGGTTGTTGACGACTTAGTCAACAACCTATTTAAAGTGCGCTCGGCTTGGGTGCAATCTAACGGGTGAAGGACTACTTATTTGAATATTTCTTAATGAAAACATCCTTATTTTTTGTTATTTGATGTAATTTATCAATCAAAATATCTACTTCTTTTATAGTATTATAAAAACCAAAGCTTATCCTTACTAAGCCGGGATGTATGGCTTCTGGGTTCATTAGGTGATTCATTAGTTGTTTTGAATTAATGTTTAATAACTTTTGTACATAAGGTTGAGCACAAAAGCAACCACTTCTAACAGCAATAGCTGATTCATTTGATAACGCTTGTGCTACTATTTGATGAGGAATATTTTCTATATTAAATGGAATTATACCAACACGTTGTTTGCTATTGTCTGGATTACCGTATATGATAATATCCGATATTTCTTTTAGACGTAATAATGTATAATTAGTCAATATCTTTTCTTGCTTTAGAATATTAGACATACCAATATTTTTTAAAGCTTTTATGGCTGTTTCCAATGCAACAACACCCATAATATTTGGGGTGCCTGCTTCTTCTTTATTAGGAGGGAGATCCCAAATCACTTGTTTTTTTGTAACAACTTTTACAGTACCACCACCTGAATATTCTGGAGACCCTTTTAAGAAATAAGATTTTGGTCCAACTAGCACACCTATTCCAAAAGGGGCATACATTTTATGTGCTGAAAATGCGAGAAAATCAATATGTTCATTTGTTTTATTTGAACGCATTTTTACTGGCATATGTGGTATTAATTGAGAACCATCTACTGCGATTTTTGCATTATACAGATGAGCTAATCTAGCGATATCATGAATAGGGTTTATTAAACCTGTAACATTAGACGCTCCTGTTATAGTTATTAGTTTTACTTTCCCTTGATATTTTTTGAGTTTGTTTTCTAAGTCATCTATCCTAATTTGACCTTGTTTATTAACTTCTATATAATCTATCTTATATTTTGAACGCCAAGGTAAATCATTAGAATGATGTTCCATTGAGGAAGATAGAATAATACCATCATTAAAATGGGAAAGTAATCTATAAGATAATTTGTTCAATGCTTCAGTTGCATTTTTTGAAAATATAACTGTATCTTCGTTGGGATTGGCACCAACAAAATCTATAATGTTGTATCTAGCATTGTCATATACAAAAGAAGAAAGCTTTGATTTATAACCTGTACCTCTATGAATAGAGGAATACCAAGGACTAAAATTAATAATTGATTCTAATACAGGTTTTAATGGTGGAGTTGTTGCGGCATTATCAAAATTAATTGCT
>JBKGYG010000100.1:0-3505 GCA_046546235.1 Eubacteriales bacterium
CAGAAGAAGAGAAACCTAACCAACAACAATTATTTTAAAAGGAGAGTGATTATTTTAATTGAAGGTTTGCGAAGTTTGTGGAGTAACCGAAGAGGAAAAATGCATTACAGAAAGTAGAAAGCACAAAAAAACTTTATGTTCTCGACATTATACACAACTTGATAGGCATGGTAAAATTCTTGAGAGAACTAGATTTGATTCTAATAAGATAAAATTGTATGATAATTTTGCAAAAATTGAACTATATAATAAAAACAATGAGGTAGTCAATTATTTTTTAATAGACAAAGAAGATGTAGAAAAGATTAAAAAATATAAGTGGTATTTGCGTAGCAATAATTATGTCGGAACTGGTGGTGATAACGAAACCATTTATTTGCATAGATATATTGTTGATTGTCCAGATGATTTATTTGTCGACCATTCTAACCACAATAAATTAGATAACAGAAAAGATAATCTAAGAATATGTAGTTGGAGTCAAAATAACATAAACAGAAAAATGCAATCAAATAATATTTCTGGATACACAGGGGTTTGGTTTGATAACGAAAAAGAACAATGGGTTGCTGCAATTACTTTTGATTATAACAGGATTCACATTGGATATTTTAAGAATAAAGAAGATGCTATCAAAGCCAGAAAAGAAGCCGAGGAAAAACATTTCGGAGAATTTAGATTTAATGCCAATAAAGATAAATCGGAGGATAAATAATGTTAAAAATTATAGGAAGTTTGGGTTGCAGTAATTGCGAAGTTACTAAAATGAAACTCAAAAACAAAGGAATTGATTTTGAATATATACTATTGAATGAGCTGAGTAGTGCCGAACAAGAAGAAGTATTGAATAGGGCAAAAGAAGAAAACGTTAATAGTTTACCAATTTTAATAAAAAATAAAAAAATAGTTAAAGTAAGGGATGTGGTATAGTTTGTATTTAAAAGTTACATACGATCAAGATTTTGATGATTTAATAATGCATTTAAAGAGTAAATACCCTAAAGAGTTGTTTGATTTAGATGGAATCGGTGAACAAACAGATATGAGTAAGTTTAGCAAGAAATTCTTCTCTGCTGATGTTACTGCTGATGCGAGCATTGATGCTAATGCTAATGTAGATGATATCTCTGTAATAGCTTATAATACTGAATTACCTAAGCCATTCTTTAGATTAAATAGCTATTATGTTTTATGGAAAGAACTTAAAGAGGAATACGGTTTATTAGAAGCAAACGAAATAGTAGAAATGCAATTAACTGGTGATATTTATATTCATGATTTTCATGGTGTTGGTTCTGCAATGCCATACTGCTTTAATTATTCAACTTATGACATAGCAATCAAAGGTTTGCCAATGGTTAAAAAGATTAAAAGTTTGCCACCGAAACACCTATATGCCTTTAAATCGCAATTAGAGCAATTCACTGTGATAGCAAGTAACTCTACTTTAGGTGCAACAGGATTAGCAGATTTATTTATTATTATGAGTTATTATGTTGACAAAATATTAGAAACTGGAAAGGATGCACATTTTGAATTTAAAACAGAAGAAGATATTTGGAATTACGTCAAAGAAAATATAATTAGTTTTATTTACACTATAAATCAACCAATGAGAGCTAATCAATCCCCATTTACCAATGTATCTGTGTATGATGATTACTTTTTAGATAACATGATCGGAGATTACGCTTTTATTGATGGTAGAACTTTAAATAAGGAAACTATTAAAAAGATACAAGAATTGTTTTTAAATACCATGAACGAAGAATTAAAAAGAACACCAATAACTTTTCCTGTTACAACTGCTTGTTTTAGTGTTGATGAAAATAATGATATTAAGGACGAAGAATTTCTAGAAATGATATCTAGGAAAAATAAAGAGTTTGGTTTCATTAATGTCTATATCGGGAAAACTAGCACGCTAAGTTCCTGCTGCAGACTTAGATCGGAGAGTGACAACGAATATTTTAATTCGTTTGGTTCTGGCAGTAGTAAGATAGGTAGCTTAGGTGTTTGCAGTATCAATTTGCCTAGAATGTCTTATCAGAGCGATGGAGACATTGGTGAATTTTACAACCTGTTAAAAAAGTATGTAAATATTGCTGCTAAAATTAATCATGCTAAAAGAAACATAGTTCAGAAAAGAATAGATAATGGTAATTTACCTCTTTACACATTAGGTTATATGAATATTAATAAGCAATACTCTACTGTTGGTTTAAATGGATTAAATGAAGCTTTAGAAATTATGGATTTAGATATTCTTGAAGAAAAAGGACAAGAAGTAGTGTTAAAAATAATGGATATAATTAATAACCTAAATGATGATAATGCCGAAGAATATAACTCTCCACATAACTGCGAAATGGTGCCTGGGGAGAATATGTCAATCAAAATGGCAACCAAAGACAGGTTAATGGGTTTTAATGATAAATATGAAATATATTCTAATCAATTTATACCCTTAATTACCAAAGCTAATTTGCTCGATAGGGTAAAATTGCAAGGTTTATTCGATAAGCATTTCTCTGGCGGGGCAATTGCACACTTGAATATAGACCAAAAAATAGAAGATGAAAGCAGTATTGAGGATTTAATTAGAGTAGCAGCTAAAAAAGGTATTGTTTATTTTGCTATTAATTATAATTTGCAAAGATGTGAACAGGGACATATGTCAGTGGGTAATAATAAATTGTGTAGTATTTGTGGAGAAAAAATAGTCGATAATTTCACTAGAGTAGTTGGTTTCTTAACAAATACTAAGAATTGGCACAGGGTTAGAAGAGAAAAAGATTACCCCAACAGAGAATGGTATGATAAATTATAATGAATATTGCACATATAGATTATAGTTTAAAAATGAAATCTCTTGATGTATATGTGTCTGGATGTAATGCCCCTCATTGCGAGGGGTGTCACAATCCCGAATTATGGGATTTTAAAGTAGGCGAAAAAGTCATTGATAAATGGTTGGAAGTTGAGAAATATTTTGATAATTTTAGTGAATTGATAGATAATGTAATGATTTTTGGGGGAGAGCCATTAGATCAGAATCCCAAAAAATTAGACTGGTTGTTATTTTTGCTAGATTGTAGAAGAGTTGAATTTGGTGACAAATTTAAAATATGGTTATTTACTAAATATGAATTTAAAGATATTCCAATATACATTAAAAAGTATTGCGATTATATCAAGTGTGGTAAATTTGTTAAAGAATTAAAAACTGACAATAATGTTCAGTTTGGAGTTAAATTAGCTACAAGTAATCAAAAAATTTATAGAAGAGGTTATGATTTTTAAAAAAAGGAGTTGTTTAATATAGAAAAAGTATATTTCCAAAAACTCAAAGAGGACGCTACTATTCCTACCAAAAGAAAAGAAGATGGTGGTCGAGACTTATTTCCCTCTTTTGAAGAAGATTATATAGTGATAGAGCCACACACTGTTGAATTAATACCAACAGGGATAGCTAGTGCATTTAGTGATAAATATGTAGCTTTAT
>JBKGYG010000101.1:0-3468 GCA_046546235.1 Eubacteriales bacterium
GCCTCAACAACTTCTTTTGTATCAATTCCCATTCGGTCAAATACCATTGCAAGCTCATTCATAAAAGCTATATTTATATCACGTTGACTATTCTCAACAACTTTTGCTGCTTCAGCTACTTTTATCGAACCCGCTCTATGAACTCCTACTTCAATTACCAACTCATATATTTTTGCTATTTCTTCAAGGCTTTCATCATCCATACCTGAAACAATCTTGATAATATTTTCTAATCTATGTATCTTATCACCCGGATTAATACGCTCTGGTGAGTAGCCAATTTTAAAATCTACACCACATTTCAAGCCGGATTCTTCTTCTAATATCGGAACACAGATATCTTCAGTTACACCTGGATATACAGTTGATTCATAAACTACTATTGAACCTTTAGTTAAATTACGTCCTACAGTTCTACTTGCTCCTTCAACAGGCGAAAGATTTGGTGTTTTGTCTAAGTTTATAGGTGTTGGTACCGCAACAATATGAAATTTAGCTTCTTTTAACCTAGTCTCATCTGCAGTAAACTCTACTGTAGTATCCTTAATTTCTTCATTTCCAACTTCATTAGTAGGATCTATACCTGACTTATAATATTCAATTTTCTTTTTATTTAAATCAAAACCGATTACGTCAACTTTTTTAGCAAAAGCAACTGCTATAGGCATACCAACATAACCCAAACCAATAACTGCAATTTTTTCAGTCTTATTTATTAAAGATTCGAATAATTTCATATCTAGCACTCCTCACAATTCTAACTTTTATTTTTTTCAACAATATCTTCTAAATAATTAACTAAGTCTCCATATACTTTTACTGCATTAAATTCTTTAGAGTATAAATTTTTAGCGTTTTTACTCATTGTTACTTTTTCTTCACTATTATTTTTAAGTTTAAGTATAATATCAACTAACTGTTGGCTATTTTTATACATATATCCACAGTTATTGTCCTTTACAAATCTATGCATTGCACCATCCACTCCTAAAATTACTGGTAGACCTGCAGATAAATATTCACCAAATTTATTGGGTACATTCATTGTAAAGTTAATACTTTTCTTATAAGGAGCTATTCCAACAGATGCAATATTTAAAAGTGTTTGAATTTGTTTATGATTAATCCACCCTGGAAAAAATATATTATCAAGATCCTCTGCGCTTTTAATTAATTTAGGAAGTGACTCACCATTACCACATATAACAAACTTAATTCCACTTTCTTTTTGTAATTTTCTTGCAGTTTCTATTACAGGATCAAGATTAAACTGTCTACCTAAGTGACCGAAAAAACAAATAATAAAATCATCAATATCTAATGACTCCCATTCTTCATAAGGATTTTCAGTTTTATAAATTTCACTTTTATAAGCCATATTAAAAACTTTATCATTTTCAGTTATAGATCTCTTAGCGTAACTTAAACCCCAGTCTAAAAATTCACTTGTAAGTCCTGTAATAGCATAAGCTTTAGAGAGTAATTTGCTTAATCTTTTTCTACAATAGAAAATATAGGGCTTAATAAGTATTCCAGCATAAGATGGTAACGTTTCTGCAAATATATCCGGCCAAAGGTCCCTTATATCAATAATTACTGGGATATTCATTTCAAGCCCATATTCAACTGCTTTTTCTGCAAGCTCAATTGTTGGCATAGAACAGAATATAACGTCAGGCTTTTCTATTGAATACGCTAACTTTTTAAACTTCTTTGCTGTTTCAACATGATGTTTAATTCTAGCTAATGATACATTTTTATAACTATTAGAGTGTATTAATTGAATCTGATAATTTTCAGATATATTAATGGTCTTATCTACATCACAACGTTGTTCTTTTCTGGAATGATTAAATGTTGAATTAAACCACGTTATATGATGATCTCTCCTCTCAAGTTCTTCTGCCAATAAACCCATTCTTTTTAGCCTGTCTTTAGGCTTATCACAAGGTAAAGCTTCTCCTGCTTTTACTAACCAAATTTTCATTATTTTTCAACCTACCTTTAATGCAAATATTTAATATAGCTCAAATTCGCTACTATTAATTCAAACAATCTCTCATTCACTTTATTTGAAATATATGAAATATGAGGTGTTATAATTATATTTTCAAAATTCCATAAAGAACTTTTAACCAATGGTTCTTCTTCAAATACATCTAAAGCTACTCCTAAAAACTTGTCTGCCTTAAGAGCTTCTATTAATCTAGCTTCATCTATAATTCCACCACGTGAAACATTAATAAGAACAGCATTCTCTTTCATCTTACTAATTTTGTCTTTATTTATAAGATGTCTTGTCTTATCAGATAAAGGCAATGTCAAAATAATAATATCTGCCTTTCCTAAAGCATAATTAAGCTCATCAATCAATAAGGCTTCATCTACACATTCGTCTTCACGTTTTTGCCTATCAACACTGATTATATTTACTCCAAAAGCTTTTAACCTCTTTGCTACTTCTGATCCAACACTTCCATATCCTATTATGGAGGCTGTTCTATCAGTCAACTCCAATAAATTTCTTTGTTTCTCCCACTTATACTGTTCTTGATTTTTATAAAAAAATCTACTCTTTTTATATATTTCTAAGATTTTAAGCACAACCCACTCTGCCATTGGAACACTATAAACACCCTTAGCATTAAACAACTTTATACCATTTTTTTTAATATAATCAAGAGGAACACGATCCAAACCTGCACTGGTAAGTTGAATAAATTTCAAACTCTTAAACATAGTTATATCATTATAAAGAAATAAACCATTACAAACTACAGCCTCAATATCAGTTATATCTATTTGTAAAGATACCCTTTCATCCTGAATAAAAACAATTTCATGACCAAGGGATTTTATTTTAACTATTTGTTCTTCACTATAATTAAATGCTCCCGTTAATAATAATTTCATTTAATATTTCTCATCCCCAATTATTTCCATCACTTTTTTCCAAACATAATCCTTATTTTTATTAAAAAAACAATTGTTTTTGTTTAATAATTCTTTTTCATAATCTCTTATATCACTAACACCAGATTTAAATATTAGTGATAGCTTAACTTTCTCCTCTACTTTATTAACATCACAAAAACTTCTCGATAAAATAACTCCACTAGAGCCTAAACGATAATGTTCAGCAATAATATTCTCTGCTGGTAAAGTACCTTTTCCAAGTTGAGCAATGCCTCCAAAACCATAAGGAATACCTTTTTCTTTAATCTTATTAAACAACAATTCAACTGTACCATTAGCCAATAACTCAAACATAAATTTCATATTATAACCAAGATGCAAGTCATTTAATCCAACATGAATATAATCAATGCCCTGAACAGATAAAATAGTATCTACATTTTCTGCAGCCTCAGGTGTTTCCAATAAAAGACATGTTTTTACTCTACCATCAACATATTCAATGAATTTCTGCACTTCAACTTTAGTTTTAAAATAGGGAAGCATTACTAT
>JBKGYG010000102.1:0-3372 GCA_046546235.1 Eubacteriales bacterium
TTGTATTCTATGATAACATAAGAAAACCTCCTTAAAAGACTTTTTACCTTTTAGGAGGTTTCTCTTTATATATTACCCTAATATAGCTTCCAAATCAGCATCTGGTGTTGAGATTGGTCTTAATCCGAATTTTTCAACTAATACATTTAATACGTTTTCTGAAACGAACGCTGGTAGTGATGGTCCAATATATATATCTTTTATTCCTAATGATAATAATGTTAATAAGATACATACAGCTTTTTGCTCATACCAAGATAGTACTAATGTTAATGGCAAGTCATTTACTCCACATTCAAATGCTTCAGATAATGCTAAAGCAATTCTAATTGCTGAATAAGAATCATTACATTGACCTACGTCTAATAACCTAGGTAATGGTCCAATATTTCCAAACTCTAATTTGTTAAATCTATATTTACCACAAGCAACCGTTAGAATCACTGTGTCTTCTGGTGTTTTTTCTGCTAATTCTGTATAATAGTTTCTTCCTGACTTAGCACCGTCACATCCACCAATTAAGAAGAAATGTCTTATAGCACCTTGTTTAACTGCATCTACAATAGTATCTGCGTGGCTTAATGTTGCATTGTGTCCAAATCCTACAGTTATTGTTTTTTCTTCTTCGTCTTCTGTCCAGCCACCTAATTCAATAGCTTTTTCAATCATAGCAGTAAAATCTTTTTTACCATCTTTTTCTTCAATATGTTGCATTTCTGGGAAACCAACAACACTTGTTGAATAGATTCTATCACTATATGATTCTTTTGGTTTTTGTAAACAGTTTGTAGTCATTAAGATACATCCTGGTACACCATCAAATTCTTTTTGTTGATCTTGCCAAGCTCCTCCATAGTTTCCTACTAAATGAGGATATTTGTTTAGTTCTGGATAACCGTGAGCTGGTAACATTTCACCGTGTGTATAAACATTAACGCCTTTTCCTTCTGTTTGTTCAAGTAATTCTTTTAAGTCATGCAAATCGTGACCTGAGATAATAATAAAAGGTCCTTTTTTCTTGTTAATATTTACATTTGTAGGTGTTGGATGACCATAAGCACCTGTATTTGCTTTATCTAATAATTCCATACATTTTAAGTTAACTTGCCCAAATTCCATTAGGATTCCTAGCATATCATCTACTGCAAGAGAATCATCTACTGTTGCAGCAAAAGCTTTGAAGAAATAATTATTAACTTCTTCGTCTTTTTGCCCTAATACATAAGCGTGATGAGCATAAGCTCCCATGCCTTTTAATCCATAGATAAGCATTTCTCTTAACGATCTAACATCTTCGTTTAAATCTTCATCATACATAATACCTGCTCTGTATGAATCTGCTAACATTTCATTTTTACTAGTACGTAATACATAAGATGCAGCTTCAGGAACTTTTCCTTCTACTTCTCCTACTGCTAATTTCAATTCTGATTTAATTCTTTGAGCTTCTTTTAGTAATTCAATAAATCTGTCATCATCAAAGTTAACATTTGTTAATGTTGCAAACGCTGAATCTATAACAAAGTTTTGAATTCTATTATCAATCTTTTTCCCTTTTTCTAATAGCTTAGCTCCATAAAAACCTATTCCCTTTAATTGATAAATTAATAAATCTTGCAAGCTAGAAACTTCTGGTGATTTACCACAAACTCCAACTTTAGTACATCCTGTACCTCCTGCTGTCTGCTCGCATTGATAACAAAACATTGACATAATCTAATTACCTCCTTGAAAATTTATATAAAGAAATATTCCTTATGTCTGAAATATTTATTGTATTGAGTACAATACCTAGTATAAGATAAAGAGATAATTATTTCTGTAACAAATGTTACAAATAACATTTATATTTAATTTGACTTGATATAAAAATTCTTTAAAATATAACCTGTCTTTATTCATCATCTGTGTATTCTAATATATCTCCTGGCTGACAACTAAGTTCCCGACATATGGCATTGAGGGTAGAAAACCGTATTGCTTTAACTTTTCCTGTTTTTAAATTAGATAAATTTGATACTGTTATTCCTACTCTATCAGCCAATTCATTTAACATCATTTTTTGTTCTACTAATACACGATCAAGTCGTACAATTATAGCCATGCTATCACCCCGTTATATAGTTAAATCATATTCTTCTTGTAGTTTTGAACCATATCTAAAAACTCCACTTAATAATAAAATTAATAATCCAGAAAAAAGCATTGTAAGATTAATGGAGTAATTGAAGCTGTCAATATTTATATTTAGAAATTGTATTACTTTAATGGCTAATAACATATCACATATAGGAGTTATTAATGAAGCTATAATTAAAGTAGTACCTATTACTTTTAATTTTAATGAATTGTTTTCATTAAATGGATTGCCTTTTTCTACAGACTTTAAAATAACAGTAAGTTGTTTAACAATAATACAAAAAACAATTAGATAAATAATTCCTATTAATATTATTAAGTTTAATATTGGTTCAATATCACCTATCGACACATCATTAGTAATGTTATATTGAACTATGTTATCATAGCTTAATTTAAACGGTATACTAATCCCAAGTTCCGTAATAATAGTATCATTAGATATAAATAACAAAGCTATCTTGCAGAAAATGAGTATCATCACTCCTATAATACATATCCAAAATGAAATATTAAGAAAAATCCTTACTAACTTTGCAAATGACCTAAATCTCTTTAAACTATCATCCATAGTTATCACCCTTTCTATTTTTATGTTACTATACCAATTATTGTTTGTCAATAAATCTTTATTATAAAAGGGCAACTTATGTCAATTGTCATTTTACTTAATCTCCATATTGTATACTATTATTCAATATTTATTTATCGTTTATCAATAATTTTTTGTTGACATTATATAATTAATAGTGTATCTTTGTAGTAAGTTTTCAAATTAATTATTAGTAGGTAATTGCGAAACTTAAAATTAAAAGAAGTGCATAAGAACCTATGGGTAATTAACTGAGGTTATGAAACAATTCAAAGAAAAATTATAAATCGCAAAACATTAGTTATGGAGGTTTTTAAAATGGATATTTTATCAAAATTAATTAGTTCTATTATTCAAGTTCTTATATTTTCTACTATTCCCTTTATTTGGTGGTTGGTAAGTAATCGGGGCAAACATAGTTTCTTAGAATGGATTGGACTTAAAAAGGTAATTATACAAAACAAAAAGAAATATGCAATGTCATTTGGTTTTACCCTTATTCTTTCTGTTTTTTTAGGTTTAGTAATAATTCCATTCTTTATTAATAGTTCAGATATGGCAATATCACAATTTGTCAATCAAGGAATAGTTGCTTTAATTCCCGCCTTAATATATGCTTTTATACAAACTGGTTTATCTGA
>JBKGYG010000103.1:0-3248 GCA_046546235.1 Eubacteriales bacterium
AATCTAAAAGGAAATTCACCAGAAGGATCACTTATACTATATTTTGAAAACCAATTAGAAGATATATCGGATATTAAAGTAGAGGGACAAGAAATCACTCTAGATGAAGAACAAACTATAGAATTTATAGCAATACCAGATAAGGGTATTACTTTAGAAATAGAATTAAACAAAAAAGTACCATTAAAAATAAAAGCAATAGATCACCTATTAGGATATCCAGAAGAAGTAGAACCAAGAAAAGAAAATATGATGCCAAGGGGAAGTTATTATATCTTGACGGATTATACTTATGTATTGAGGACGTATGAGTATTAGATAATTATATTGTTTTTAAGATACTACGTCTTTAGTTTCCTGTTAATGAGCTATAAATCTTATATCGCAGGTTAGGTTGATAATTGTAACGATTAGTTAAAGGGGTTGCATATGTTTTGCATATACTTCTATAATGAGAGAGATTATAGGCTGTTTTTGCTTTATCTAATATGTGTTTAACAAAAATAAAGGATTTTTTAGGATTGGAATTAAAATTTATGATATGACAGTATTAAGAGTATAAGTAACCATCATTTTGTTGATATCAACAAAACGTTAATTATTTGAAAACAAGAGCTATTTCAGATAAATCTGAGGTAGCTCTTGTTCTCTACTTACTAACAATCTCCCTCAAATGTTAATGAGATTTCCGCCACTTACAACTGAAATATTACCTACTTTATCAAGGATTCTTTCAAGATATTCTAATTCTTTTAACTTATAGAATGTTTTATTTAGCTTTATCAACTTAGATGTAACACACACTAAGATTCTTATTTGTGCATGTCAGATTAGTTTCCTTTATCAAATGAAAACCAGTTTTTTGTTTTTGATTAGTATAGGTAAAAAATAGTTTATTAGAATTAAATTAGAATAATATTATAATAACATTAAAAGGTAATCATAATTAATATAGTGTGATACAATTAATGTAAAAAAACTGAAATAATCAAGAAATTAAGGAGGAATGTAGATGAATGCTTTAATTATTAATGCATTAGAAAAAAAGGAAGAGTTATTTAAAGAAATACAGTTAAATCTTCAGAATGATCTTAGGGCAGATGAATATACTTACAAATGGATTAATGTCAGAGAAAAGAATATAAATATTTGCGTTGGGTCTGGGTGTATGGCCTGCCAATTTAAGACACCTGGATTATGCATACAAAATGATGATATGGATAGTATATATCCTCAATTGGTAAAAGCAGATTTGTTAATTTTTCTTACTCCTATAAGTTTTGGAGGTTATTATTCTGAAATAAAAAAGTTAATAGATAGATTATTACCCTTAAAAATTCCTGTTTATACTATCTATAAAGGTGAAATGCATCATATGAATCGCTATGAAAAAATACCAAACTTACTTTTTTTAGGCGTTTTAAATGATGATATGAAATATGCCCAAAAGGTTTTTGCTAAATTGATAAAACGTAATTCTATGAACTTTTTTAGTAAAAAATTTGATTCATTGGTAATAAAGAATGATATGGTACCTAATGATTTGCAGGTAGAGATTAAAAGAAAATTAAGAAGGGTGATATAATGAGTGTACAACGTAAAATAGTAGCCTTGTTGGGTAGTACTAGAATAAATAGCTCCTCAAAATCAATGATAGAATACTTAGAAGAAAAATTTTATTCCCATCAAATAGAAGTCGTCATTTATCAAGCACATAAAATACATAAAAATAAAAAAATGTTTAAAAGTATGTTAGAACAAATAATCGATAGTGAACTTTTTATTATTTGTGCTCCAGTTTATATTGATGGAATTTCTTTTTCTTTAACAAGTGTGCTTGAACAAATATATGATACTGAGGATAGAAAGCATTTAGGAAGAAAAAAATGTATGGCAATTATTCATTCTGGATTTCCTGAAACTCAGCATAGAGAAGCTGGTATAGAAATATGTCATTGTTTTTCTGAAACTATGGAATTTGATTGGCAAGGTGGATTTGGTTTTGGAATATCATCTATTGTAGAAGGTAAGTCTCTAAATGAAAATAGAAAAATGACCAAGTGGATTCGTAAAACATTAGATATAACTGCAGAAGCTATTATTAAAGGAGAAAAAATCCCATCAACAGCTTTTGATTTGTCGATGAAATTGCCAATACCTATACCAATAAAATGGTTACCTTACATTCTGAATTTTGTAATGCGAAGAAAAGCTAAAGCTGATGGTGTGACAGATATTTATGCACGTCCATATGTAAATTAGTTTGAAACTTAATTCGATTAAGAATCAAGATACAGTTTAAAAAGTACTAATATCAAACTTACTAACATCTCCCTCAAATGCTCAATAAGATTGCCTCCACCTACAACTGGAATATTACCTACCTTGTCACAAATTCTTTCAAGATATTCTAATTCTTTTAATTTGTACAAGGTCTTATTCTCATCCATTATCTTAGCTGTATTTAAGTAAGCTTCTTGTGGAACAGTTTCTTGTTATAATCCTATATACAATTGTGATTCAAAAGATTTAATCTTATTAGTAGTCGGGTCTGTTATAACTATAGATGATATAGACTTTCAGATACTTATTGAGGCAGATTTTTTAGTTAATATTTATGAAGAACAGTTAAATATTGATTCAATACAGTCTATTAAAAATAAATATTTTAAGACTAAATCTGGAATAAAAATACTTGAAAATATATATTTTATCAGTATGTGAGGTAAAAAATAAAAAAAATAAAAATAGATAAAGCAAAACAATATACGAATGCTCTTGTAGTATAAGGCGGTGCTATCAGAGGAATTTTTGCAACAGGAATATTAGATGCTTTTGTGGAAAAAGATTTTAATACTTTTAATTTGCATATAGGTGTTTCTGCTGGCTCTACCAATCTAGCTGCATATTTAGCTAAGATGGTTAAAAGAATCTATAAAGTATTTACTGATTATTCTATATGCCCTGATTTTATCAGTTGGAAAAAGTTCTTTAGAGGTGGGCATTTAGTTGACTTGGATTGGTTATGTAGATGCAGGAGTGACAGAGGCTATACCTGTCATTGAGGCATATAGGCGCGGAGCTAAAAATATTATGGTGATTCGCTCAAGACCAAGTAAAAAGAACAATAGATCTTTTTAGTCGTCCAAAAACCCGCCTTTAACGTATTATCAAAGGGTGTCTTTTTAGTTATTAACAAAAACAAACGCATATTTTCTAAACATTTAATAAAAAAAGATATCTTAATA
>JBKGYG010000104.1:0-3217 GCA_046546235.1 Eubacteriales bacterium
TTTTATCATATTTTTTAAAAAAAGCTGCTATATCTTCTTCTTTAAGAGGAGGGCTGAATTTTTCTGTTTTCTTTTTTGTTTTTCTATAGAGAAGTTTTTTATCAGCTAATCTTCTTGCTTCTATTGCTAAAATTTTTCCATCATAACTGTAATAATAACATAAAAAATATGCATTTTCTGGTCCATATTCTAATTCTTTACCATTACAAGGAAATTGTGTTGTCCATTTGTGTTTTTGAGTTAACTCTAATCCTTCACTAGCGAATACTGTTGCTAGTATTGTTGCCACCAAAATACCAGTAGTTAAAATAATATATTTAACTGTTCTCATATTACATGCCTCCTTATTTTTATATATACTTTTTATATAACAGGATTTTAATATGTCTCAAATTTATTTTTTTATATGAATTATATTGTGTTTTTGTAGTTAAATGCATATTAATTATTTGTATTTGTGATTTTCTAATTATTACTTTTTTTTATACTAAAAAAAGAGACCTAGAATATTCTAAGCCTCTTCTTCTATATTATTCAGTTAAATAACTAATTACTTGAATTTCTGAAGCACCTAAAATTGGAATTGTTATTTTACCACCATCCATAACATTTAATTCCCATTTAGCATAAAGCACTTTATATGTTCCATCTATACTATGAAATGGTATATCTTCTTTTATTGGTCCATCCTTTGTTTCAATATCTCTCCATTTGTGTTTATATGTTGTATTGCCTTCTCTTTCGTTTTCAGTTTCATCATATCTTCTTGTATCTTGATAATATTCAAAATAATTTACTCCAACATCTTTTTCATAACTTTTGTAAAATTCACTGTTATCAACTTCATTTCCATCTTCATCTATATCTGTATAATGTTTATCTACTTCAACTCTTACTTTTTCTATTTCTTCATGTTTTTGTTGGTCTACGTACCTTTTAGCACCGATTCCTAATTCAACAATGTAAACTCCCTTTTTCTCTACATTCATTGATATCACTGGATTAAAGGCTGTATACCAAGTCTTATTTAATTGACCCGCATCTCTTAGTGTTTCTCTTAAAAATTTATTAAATGTATCTCCACCTTTATTTTCTATAGCATTTCCAATATCCATTACTGCTACTAATTCTTTACCTTCATTTTGAATCTTATATGGTATATAATCTTCTCCTGTTAAATCTGTAATAATAGATTTAATATCATCTGGAACATATTTATTATAAAATTCTTCTGTTTTAGCCGTATCAACACTTACTCCAGGTATATTTTTACCATCTTTTCTTCTTATTTTAAATACTACCTGCTCTATAATATACCAATTATGTCTATTTTTACTATTACTACCTATTGCTTTAACATCTCTGTCTATATTATCCATACCAAAGTCTACATCTCCGACTACAACGCTAGGATTCTCATTATATTTCATACCATAATTATCTTCATATTCTTCTAGTAATTCTTTTAATTCTGGTGACATAGCGACTGTTGTTCCTTCGGTTCCTGGAATTATACTATCTTGGTCTAATCCTACAACTACATAACCCTCACCTAATTCACTTTGATTTGCTCCTTCACTTGAACCAGAAGTTTCTTCAGTAACTTCTTGATAATGGTCTGGATTATTTAATAAATCTTCTATTTCCTGTTTGTCTTCTTTAAGTTCAGAAACAAGATTATCATAATCTTCTTTTGTAGTGACATTATTTCTACCTATCATATCACTAATGTCACCCCAGTCTGCTCCAGTTAATTCACTAAGTTTTTCTGCTTCTTCTGTTGGCTCTAATGTAACTAAATATTTTAAATCATCAATAGACATATCTTCTTTTTCTTCCTGAGTTAAACTATTATAATAACTTTCTAGGTTGTCTCCATCAAAACTTGCTAGTAAATAAATCATTTCACTAGACATATTATCACCTAGTAATTCAACATAAGCATCTTCTATAGCTTCATCAACATCCATGCTATGAAACCCAATATCGGTATTGCCAGCAAGGTCTCCATATATATCAAACCTCATATCTGCATTTATTTCATCATCTTTATAATTTTTCTCAATCCTATCCATTGCATCTTCATAGTAATAATCATCTCTTAATTCTTCTAACTCGGAGTCATTTATATCACCATTTAATATATCTGTAGCTAAATCTGTGAACATACTATCATAATACTCTGGGTTTTTTGTATTATGATGAAATAACTGTCCACTATATGAATCATTATGGATTTCTTCTATTACTTTTTCAGTAACTTTAACCTGAACCATTGCTAATACATCTTTTTTTTGTTCAGGAGTTAGTTTATTCATAACTTCTACTGTTTCGTGTGTTTCTTCTTGAAGGACGGGTTGGGTCATATCTCCAGTTGAAAATTTGTCGTTTGAACTTGGTTTTGTTTTGGATTCGTTTGGGGGGTCGTAGTTGTCATCAAACCCACTACCATCATCTTTTAATGCATTTTGTGTTTCATCATTAGTTTCTATGTCTTCATCAGTTGCTAAAACACTCATTGAAGTTAGATTAACGACTATAACTATTATTAATAATATATTTAGTACTCTTTTTAAAGTTAACATACTTATCACCTCCTAATTAAAGTATGTAAGGATAATTTAGTATAATCAAAAATATATTATACACATACACATTACCTATTCAAGAAAAACTGTATATAAATTTTCACAAAAAAAATCAGCACCTTTTAAAAGATGCCGACTTAATTGATATTTTTAATTACTCTATGATATCACTGATGCCAACAAGTGTTAAATATGTTTTATCATCTTTACGTTGGAAATCATAGAAAAAATCTTGAGTTACATCCTGCTGGAATGGTCTACCATCAACCGTTCCTTTAATTGTATACTTATATCTAATACGTATTGGATTATGTCTAACCTCATATTCAACAATAGCATCTGGTAATGTTAGTGAATCTACAATTATATTGTTCTCTTCTGCATATGTCATAAAATCTTCTCTTAAATTAAGCTTTTCAGTTATATTAACATTATCAGCTTCAATAATTGTTTCATCGCCAAACATAGTATATTTTAAAGCATATTGTGCTGCGGAATAAAAAAACTTTGATGCCGTCGTATAATTCTCATACATCATTTCTTCTATTCCATGTAATTCATCACACTTATTTATGAAATCATTATACCATTCTTCTGCTGCTTCATAACCTTTTTCGTCATTAATCTCA
>JBKGYG010000105.1:0-3098 GCA_046546235.1 Eubacteriales bacterium
CTGAAAATCTGATGAATAAAATAGAATCAAGTATAATGAGATTAAGGGACTTTCCTTTTTCAGGTGGTTTTGTTGCTGATGAATTCCTAAAGGATAAGGGGTATCGCAAACTCATAGTTGAAAATTATATTGCTTTTTATATTGTAAATAAAATAGATAAGCAGGTCGTTATAATGCGTGTCCTTTATTGTAGACAAAAATATCAAGATATCATATAGAGTTATTTTTAATCATTTGCGGACTTTGTCAAAAGACTAAGAGTCGCTTGTTACTTTTCCTAGGATATTTTTTATATAAAAAAATAAAAGAAAATTAAAACAGTCAGTTTCCCATTATGATTTTGCTGGCTGTTTTAATTTTTATAAAAATGAAGAAGGCAAACTTTAGCAATTGTAATATTGATATAAGCAATAGATTTTTGATAAAGCAGTTGGCAATATTGCTTTATTCAGATAGACTGCAACAATATGGGAGTATTGTGTTACTTTACTAAAGAAATAAAGGAGAAACCTGAATATATTTCAAAGGTTTCTCCTTCTATTTATCATAAAATCACATTTTTATGCATTATAAATGGTACGGTTCACCGTGATGGCTTAAATGCATAAGAGTCCTGAAACCTATTATTCAGCCTTGAGGACTCTTTATTCACCCGCCATTTGTAATACTTTTTCATATAAAACATTATCAATATAAAAATCATTATTTATCAATTCATTAAGTAAAGGTCTAATCTTTTTTATAAAGCCTTCTTCTTTAGCTCTTAATAAAACACAATCTAACTTTCCTATGAATGCCAAAGAAATTATAGGAGTTGAATTAACAACAACTTTATGCATTGTTAAAATCCTCTCTTAACTCCTTCTCTAAATTGTCATAGCGAAATATTGATAACTTTTCTTTACCTAAATATTTAATAAAGTCTTCTTCAGACATTTCTGCCAGTTCAGCACTTTGTCCTATTGAAAGCTTTTTATCTGCAAAATATTTTACAGCAATGGTCTGTTTCATTTCCTTTACAAATTCATTTTCATCTGTCCGTAAACTTAATAATAATTCTTCAGAAAACTCAATGGTCTTTTTTATTTTCATCCCTTTGCCCCCTCACATAAATTAAAAACAATATTTAAGGTCAACTCTATTAATATTATAGCATACTTACTAATATTTATAGAGATTTAGAACTATAAAAGTTTGAAATATAAATTATAAAGGAATCTGCTTCTATTACTCAAATAAGCCTTTCCATTCATCTATCATCCACCTTTGAAAAAGCTGTTTCCAATTGCTTTCATCTTTTGCGCTTTGAAAGTACATATCTTCATCCCACTCCCTATCTTGATACCATCGTCTTTGTATAAGCTCCTGCATGTCAGGAGTATCTAGCCAATCTTTAATAATAGTTGGACCTTCAAACTCAGTTAAAGGACTAAGTACAATCAAACCATGATACATTTCTTTAGCCTGTAGCTCAGGATGATTAATAAAATGATTTGTCTGTCCATCTCGATTAATATAGGCTTCATTATAATGAGTATTCTGTATTTGAAAACTCCCCAGAGAAGAATTGGCCAGATCTAAAGCATATGGTTCACCTATCTTATCATAAGTTAGCTCAATGAGACCATCAAAGGGGACAATAGCATTTTTTTCAGCAGTATCCACAAATGGATAATAAAAGCTTATGGTGCATGCCCGATCCCCTACCAGATCATAGACATAGTTACCAGCTCTTTTAAAATCAGGATTCCAATAAAAATGAGTAAAAGCATGATGAATTCCTGAATATATTAAAGCTTTTTCATTTGTTGGAATAAGCTCTTCTATAATAACATTTGCCATAAATTGATCCCCTTGACTAATTAGTTGTCTTTCTTCAGTCTTCTCTTCATCAGTACCATAATTTATTTTTTCAATATTATATGTTGGATTCATAGCAATTATACGAAACGCTTTTTGCCCATCTTCTAAACTCTGATTTTGCTGCCAGGCTGTTTTAAGAATATCTAAATACTCCTGATATGGCCAACGATCATTACATTGGGCAAAGAGCATTCGTGCCAGATCATTATCATATTTCGCCCCTAATAACAATTGATCTACTTTATCTTGATCTTTAAATTCTAAAAGTTCAAGTACCAATATATTAATACCGTTTTTGTGCAATTCTGGTATTAAATCAACTACAAATGAAATATCTTGTTTAACACGATGAGTTTCTCCTAAAAAAACATAATCGTGATTATTAAATTTATTCAGGACAAAATATGTAGGATCTACACCAATTTCGTTTACTTCATTAACAAAGTTTTCTTGCTGCTCTTCGGTAAATAATACAGGGTATGTAGCAGGTTTTATAAATTGATAAAGGATTACTAATAATAATAAAACGACAACTCCTACTACAATAACTTTATATTTTTTATTCTTCCATATTTTCATGTTTTAGACCACTCTCTTTCTCTGTATATAATTATCAAGAAATTAACAGATTCATAAAACATGTTTTAATTCTATTTCCATTTTAAACCACTTATTTATTATAGCACTCCATTTAAAGCTAGTCAATCTTACAAATGAAAAAGCCTCCCACTAAGGAGACTTACATTCTAATTATTTTTATGCCCTATAAATGATACGATTCTCCGCGACTATCTAAACGCATAAAAATAAAACTGCTATCAAACGATATCCGATAACAGTTTTATTCCTCCATAAGTTCTTCATGCAGAAATTCTTCAAATATATTTATAAACTTTTCAGTTTGATTCAACTCTTCACATATAACATTATAATCAAATTCAACAAAAGCAACATAATCTGCTTCTTCTCGGTCCTGTAACAAAGCATCGTATAATTTTCCATATTCAACAGATATAAGGCCAGCCTTTACAAACTCACAATGTAAAGCAACTCTAACAGCACTATGTTATTTATAACTTTTTCCTTTAAGAATCAAAACAGAGCTTACTGCATAAAAAGCAGCGTAATACAGACGATTAACACGAAAGTCTATATTTTTACGACTGTATTCATGTTTTGTTGTAGCAAAGCTCTTCCTTGCCTTTTCCATCCAATATTTAGCCATTTCAACACGA
>JBKGYG010000106.1:0-2995 GCA_046546235.1 Eubacteriales bacterium
AGAGAAATCTATAGAGTCTAAGGATAAAGAGCCTTAGAATATTTTAAGACAGGAGTACTGGTGCAAGGTACTTCTGCTGAGATCACTAAACTAGCATCTATTTACATATTCAATGAGTTACAAAAAAGAGGCTGGTTATTTAAAGTACTATTTACTAATATTGTACATGACGAAGTTTTATTAGAAGCAGAAGAAAACTTATCCCAAGAGATAGCAGATGTTACAAAAGAATGTATGGAAAGGGCTGGTTCTAAGTTTTATACTAGAGTACCTTTGAAAGCAGATCCACAAGTAGTAAATTGGTGGTACCATTAATAATAAATGAAATGGATATAAAAACTATTGGTAAGATTTATAAATTAATCAGAGAGTATGAAAATGTGCCTCAAAATGATGCTAAAGAGCTTGATTTAAGACATAAAAGTGATAAAGAGCAGTTACTATTCGGTAAAGGATATAAAGATGGTTATTTGGCTTGTATTGGAAAATTAAAAGATATTATTGATGGCAAAGTATAAAGCACTTCGCACTATTTATGAAACAGAGGATAGACCCGTGTTTGTTAAAGGAAATATTTATGATGGGGACTACAAACCTTTTAACTTTACAGTATCACAGTTGCATGATAGATATCCAGAAGACTGGCAACTAGTTGAGGTAGAAGAAAATGAATCTACAGATGAATTTAAAGATATTTATCAATCCCTTTTAAACATGCAACGTGCTAAAGACGCCAAATATGGTAATAGTGCATTAAAACCTTTAGATATATTTGCTAAACACCATAATTATGGCTCTAGACTTGATGAGAAGTTGGCCAGAATAAAACATTCAGATGAACTACGTAAGAATGATGTGGCAGATTTAATAGGAGGGTTGGTATTGATTTGTAAAGATAAAAGCTGGACTAATTTTGATGATTTAATTGATTAAATATGTTTACAGATTTAGAACGAGAAGAAGTTACTGCTAAATTAAGGGAGGAGCTTAATGATATTTTAAGCTCATATCCCTTCAAATTACGTCGAAAAGAGCTTGAGTGGAAACAAGTATTGGGCGATGATAAAAAGGTCTTAAATGAGCCTAAAATGCATCGAATTTGCGATTTAGAAACTAGTCATCTAAAAGCTATTCTAAATTATGTAGATTATGATAATATATCTAATTACGATCTTGTATTAAGAACTATTTGGGAGGAGTATCATTACCGTAAAAATAATCATTTAGACTAAAATATGACAATATTACAATACGACCTAGAAGGGTACTTATTAGATATACACGAAGATAAGACCCTTAAAGAAATTGCAAATGAATTAAAAATTGATTATACGGGCTTGTGTGACAATTTAAATAATAAATTAGAACGTACAGGTAGATTTCAGTTTAGGAGGCAATTTTCTAACAGAATTCCTAATAAAATTGCAGATGTATCTTCTTTAAAAAATGGTAGGTACGGTAAAATACATAAATATTATAAGGGTAGATATATTACAACTTATGACAGTGTTGTACAAGCGGCTGATAAAAATAACTTAGATGCAGCTGCTATTTTCAGAGTACTAGAAGGGGAAATAAAACAAACAGGTGGATATAATTTTATATATGCCACACTACAGGACAATTAAAAACAATCATTTATGTTAAAAAGATTTATTAATTAGTTAAAAATATATAAATTATGCTAGAAATATTGATAATTATTTGGTTATCATTAGGATTTACCATATCTTTGACAACTTTTTTTCTGACAATGTATAAAGCAGATTATATGCAAATTACATTAGAAGATCTATTTGCATTAATTGTGATAATGTTTACAGGCCCTATAGCAGGGTTATATTTTTTGGTAGAAAATTTTGTACACTTAGATGATATTATACTATTTAAACATCATCGACGACAACAGTAACTTAAATTATATATTATGAAAAAACTGATTATCCTACTCTTTTTACTAATAAGTGTAAGTACTACTACAAGTACTTCTAATAGAGATCCAGAAGTAGTTAGGAAAGAAGCATTACTTAATTATGAAAGAATGCTTTATCAGCAAGAAGTAGATCGCACTAAAAGGATGCATGCAAAGGAATTAGATAATTTCTTGGAGCATTTAGCAAAGAGAGAATCATCTAATAATCCTACTGTAATTAATACTTATGGTTATATTGGTAAATATCAATTTGGTAGGGCTGCATTATTAGATGTAGGATATACAGATGTTACCACACTAAAGTTTAGAAAAGATCCTACCATTTTTCCAGAAGCAGAACAAGACTCAGCGGTAGTTAAATTAATGAAGTTAAATAAAGAACGTATAGGTAATTTGTTAGATGAATACCAAGGTAAAACTATTAACGGTATTGAAATTACTGAAGCAGGTCTACTTGCAGCAGCTCATTTAGCAGGTGCAGGCGGTGTTAAAAGGTTCCTAAAATCAGGGGGAAAGTATAACCCTTCTGATGGATATAGTACAAAACTCACTGATTATCTAAAAGATTTTCAACATCATAAAATTAACGTGAATTATGTTTGATAAAATTAATAAATGGTTTGATAAAAATAAGTTATTTATTAAAGGAGTAATAAGTGTAATTGCTGGACTTTCCTTTATTGCTAAGCCAGAAATTGTACCAGATTGGTTAATTATACTTATAGGTGTAAGTTGGTTATTTGAAGGTATTACAGATCTTGCAGAAGATCTTGTGGATAAAAGAGATTAATATCCGTTTAATTAGTTAGTTATATTAGGGGTTACCAAGTGCAGGTAGCCCCTTTATTTTAAATTAATTTATGAAGAAAATCAGTGCAGAAATAGTTGCAGATAGTGTTGATCCAAGAGGCAATAGAATAACATCATTCCTACTTACATTCCCTAGGTTTATATTAGCTGAATTAAATACACACATAATGTTTAGTCGTAATTCAGCTAGTAGTAGGGCTATCCCTTTTGAAAAGGTAGTTAAAATGGTTGAAGAAGATCCTTTTATGCCTA
>JBKGYG010000107.1:0-2805 GCA_046546235.1 Eubacteriales bacterium
GCACTGGCATATTTAAGTTGTTTGAAATGACAATTGCTAATACAGGATTATCTGAAAAAGAAGCTAAAGATGCAGGTTATGAAATAGTTGTATCTCATAATATAAAACCAAATAAGCCAAGTTACTTTGATGGTAAAATAATGGTAATTAAGGCAATAGCAGATAAGGCTACACAGCGATTATTGGGAGTTCAGATTATAGGTTCTGAAGGCGTAGATAAAAGAATGGATGTTTTCGTTACATTAATTACTTATGGTGCAACTGTAGATGAACTTTTTCATTTGGATCTAGCTTATGCACCTCCTTTTTCAACAACAAAGGACCCTGTCCATTATACAGGAATGATATTAGATAATTCGATAAACAGAGGGAGAAAAATCATTACATCTAATCATATTAGAAATAGCAATGAAGAATTACAAATAATTGATGCAAGAAAAAAAGATGATTATACAAAAAAAGGACACGTGAATAAAGCTTTAAATATTCCCCATGGAAAACTAAGAGAGAAAATAAAAGAACTGGACCCAAATAAAGTAACTATTACTTATTGTAATAAAGGAGTAACTGGCAATGCTGCTCAGAACATTTTATTAAACCACGGCTTTAAAGAGGTATATAATCTATCAGGTGGTCATAAATTTTATTCAGAAAGCAAAAGTAATAAAAATTAGTTTTCTTGGGAAAAACCAAACTATAATATATGACACAACTAATAATATTAAAAGGACAATTGCAAACTTGCTTGCAATTGTCCTTTTCACTGCAATTTGCGTACCGCCCGTATTTGGTTACTTTTGGTAAATTAATAAATACTATTTTAAAATACATAATTAGTTGTTTAATTTTACTTTTAGCTTTTTATATGTTTTATCTAGGGTTTTAGAAAAGAAGAGTTATCAAAAGTTCTAAAAAATGTTTATTACCAGTTAGGTGTCAGTTACCCAACTGGTTTTCTTTTATCTATAGTATTTACGTATTCACTTTTTTATAGGCCCTTGGAGACATGCCAATAAATTTCTTGAATATTCTTGAAAAATAATAAGGATCATCGTACCCCAGTTTTTGACCAACTTCATAAATATACAGATCTGTTAGCTTTAACAATTTACAAGCTTCATCCATTTTAAGGCTAATAAAAAAGTCAATAGGTGAACGTTTTGTATGTTTGGTAAATAATGTATTTAAATAACTTTTAGATAGTTCAAGTTCTTTGGCTAAAATAGATAAGGTCAAACTTTTGTCTAAGTTTTTATACATATACCGAATAGCAAAGGTTAAATGTTTGTTTTGTGTTTCAGTATCTGAAGATTTTGATCGATAATAGACTTCCGATAAAATGAGAGAAAGTACTTCAGATAGGTAAATAAAATTACCTAAGGTATAATTTTTTTCTAAGACATTAAAAACCATATCAAATAGAAAAATGATACGTTTACTAGCACGAATCGATTTTAACTGCACTACTTTACAATAATTCAATGGGTAATGAATGGTATCATCGCCTTTAAAGTGTATCCATAATATACTCCAAGGATTATCTACACTTGAGTAATACCTATGTTTTGTATTTTTAGGTATACAAAATGCACAGTTTTCACTTAACTCATGCTTTTTATCGTTCACTTCAATAGTCCCTTTGCCATCTGTACAGTAAATAAGAATATACTCTTCAATACCTTCCTTTCTCTCTCTATAGTGGTTTTTAGCTAAAGGGAAATATCCTACATCTGTTAAATACAATCTTTTCACGAGAGGATGTTTGACATATGATTTAAATGATGCTATTGGTACAATAATATATTGTTCATTTTTAAAACCATCTTTTTTGTAAAATAATTTATTTTCCATAATTTGATTTTAGCATCAAATAGTAATATTGTCCATCTTATAATTACATGTGTTATTTTATATCATTTTTGGTCATGATAAACTTGTGTTAGAAAGTGAAGGTAGCAAACTAGAAAACAATATTATAGGAGTGAACCATATGCAACCTAATGAACAAGTTAAAATGTGGGAAGAGAACATTACAATCCCTACCTATGAAGTGGATAAGCCTGAGAAAAGCCCTATATTTCTTGAAAAACGTGCTTATCAAGGTAGTTCAGGGAAAGTATATCCATTTCCAATAACCGAAAAAATTTCTAATGATAGAAAAGATAAAAAGTACAAGGCAGTCTTTTTAGAAAATAAATATTTATCTGTTATGATTTTACCTGAACTTGGTGGAAGAATTCATAGAGCATTAGATAAAACTAATAAATATGACTTTATCTATTATAATCATGTTATTAAACCAGCTCTTGTCGGTTTGCTAGGGCCTTGGATTTCAGGGGGTATTGAATTTAACTGGCCACAGCATCATAGACCATCAACATTTATGCCTGTAGACTATCGGTTGGTAAATAATAAAGATGGCTCCTGTACAGTTTGGGTAAGTGAAATTGATAGAATGTATGGTACAAAGGGTATGGCAGGTTTTACTTTATACCCTGATAAAGCTTACATAAAAATTGATGGTCAACTTTATAACCGAACAGATACACCACAAACATTTCTATGGTGGGCAAACCCAGCCGTACCTGTTAATGATTATACTTATTCTGTTTTTCCACCTGATGTTCATGCTGTAATGGATCACGGGAAAAGGGCTGTATCCACGTTCCCTATTGCAACAGGTGAATATTATAAGTATGATTACTCTGAGGGTGTTGATATATCCAAGTATAAAAATATTAAAGTGCCAACTTCGTATATGGCTTACCAATCTGATTATGATTTCATCGGTAATTATGATGAAAA
>JBKGYG010000108.1:0-2804 GCA_046546235.1 Eubacteriales bacterium
GCTATAATCGTGGCTGCTATATCCCTCCTTGTCGCCAGGTTCTGGCTCTTTCCTCTTTAATCTAGCTATATACACATCCACACCAATCACAATATTCAAGTTTAGGATATTCAGAATAATTAAGCTCAGATGTTAAAAAGTTAAATTCACCTCTTCGTCCAGCCATCAGTGGCCATATTCTATCTGAAGCTATTAAAACACGAAAAGCTTCAAAAGTAGTGAAAGCAGAAGAAATGCCGGTTATTGGAGAAATGTTGCCCAAGTTCCTTCTTTTTCTACTTAATTTTTTTATGTTTTTAAACTCAGGTGGATTTGCTTGCTCTAAACCTTTTTTTATGCAAAAATAGCAAGGCGTTGAATAAGGTATAATTGATGGGCCTATCAAGCTTAAGTGTAAATTGTATCCTCCACTTATTATGTGAGGGATGTTTTTTTTCATGCATGCTTTAGCTATATATTCTGATGTTGTATCTACATTTGGAAAATCTGCGCAATTGATAACTAGATCTAAAGACGTATATGAATTATCAATAATATTAATAATATCTTCAGATTTTTCTATTAAAGAGTTGAAGCATGTAATGTAAGTAAAAGGATTAATATGCCTTATGTGTTCTTTAACACACGTTGTTTTAAATTTACCAACATCATCATAATAAAATAGACTTCGATTCAAGTTTCCCGTATTAATTATGTCTGGATCACATAATACGAAATTAGTGACTCCGTTTTGAGTAAGTAAGTGTGCAACCCAACTACCCACAGCACCAAGGCCAACGATAAGTACTTTTGAGTTTTGAAGTTTATTGAATGCATTTATAGCTTCATGGGTAGGATAGTAATCAGCTATAAAGTTTATAACTCTGTTAAAAGGATCCGAATTTATTTTTTGAGCTAACTCTAAATCTTCAATATAACATTGATCATATAAATAATATATGAAATTTTGAATATTAGACTTGTCTGAATTATATTTTTCAAATATACTTTGAATTGATTCTCCATTTAAATTCTTAACTATTTCTATTAAATTGTTATCTATAACCTTAATGTGCCGAATTCTACGTGTATTAGATTGAAAAAACTCCCATACAAAAGGGTGTTTAGTTGGTACGAGGCTAACCGAAGGCCGTAATCTATATCTCGTCTCAATACTCATCACCGCAAATTTCACAGCTAGGATTTCTGTCTACAGTAAATGAGTCAATGTTATAATCGTCAAATTTGAACTCACCTCTTCTATTAGCTGTTTTCAGAAAATCTTGTTTATTAATAAAGTATCTTAATAAAGACAACGCACCAGCTGATGCTGAAAAAACGCTAAGTGAAGGCAACCCACCAAATCCTTTGGTTCTGTCCTGCACTGGATGAGGAGATGGTTTCCAGTCTTTTAATGATTCTTTGAAATATTTATCATAACAATCAGCGCATGGAGTTTTGTATGGAGTTATTAATTCTCCTAAACAACCTAGATGAGCATCAAATCCTCCAGCAACAAACAATAGCTTGTTATGTTTGATTACATATCTTGATAGAAAAATGCTAGTGTATCCTATATACGGCTCATCCGCGCAATTTATGATAATATCTATATCATGCAAGCATTCATGAAGTTTGAAGTTTGTTGTAATTGATGTATTATGTGACTCTACAATTGCTAATGGGTTTATTCTTTTTGCTAACTTTTCGTAGTATTCTGATTTGAAACTCTCGATGCTTGACGATGAAAAAAAGGCATGTCTAGTTATCGAATCCTCTTTCATTTGTTTAAAGTCGATAAGTTTAAAGTTTATAAAACCCATTTGAAGGAGATCTAAAAAAAACCAGCTCCCTGTTGAGCCCATGCCAAAAATAGCAATTTTTGTGCTCGCTATTTCTGATTGTAATTTATGCACAGCTTCAGGGCTATTAGTCATGTCTAATAAAAAATAAAGCTGTTTTTTTATAATATTTTTATATTGCTCTTTAAACGGTATATTATCATACCAATCTGTAGGTAACAGAATGCCTTTTTCCTCTAAATATAATATAAAATTGTTTAACTTATATTTATCGATATTAAATGAATTATAAATGTTTTCTATGCTATGTACGCCATCAAAGTATTGTAACACAGAAGTAAATTCATTTTTGACTTTTAAGTGTATACGTTTTCTAGTAGCATTGAAAACAAAGAATAAGTTAGAGAAATCACTATTTAATTCTTCCGTATAAATATCAATTCCATCTCTTAAATATAAAGTCGGCATACTTTTATAAACTATAAAGCAAAATAAATTTTTATCAATTATTATTAATTCATTAATACTGAATTTGTCCATTTTCAATATTTAAAAATTTATCCCATGCTTCTTCAGAAGAAGTAAAATTACCATCTCTAGAACATACTCTTGTGCAACAGTCTGAACGACTCCCAGAGCAATTTGCAGTATAAAGACTGCCATCGGTCATACCAGACTCAATTTTTACCTCTTCAAAACCATCAATGTGCAGCTGTGGCTTTTGCATTATCTTACTCCTTTTTTTATTTTTTTTCTCCAGCAAAAGTTTAAGATAATTGACTATTGTGGTACTCAATTTCAACCAAGTCATTTAAATTATCAATTCATGAATGTCAATACACTATGTTAGTAGCACAGCGATAACCCTCTGAAATGAAAAGACAAAATAAAATTAAAAAATAGAATCATTCTAGAGCTTTCTTAGTTTCCATCCGCGCATATTAATTCACCTAAAAATCTAAATACATATACTAAATCTATATTAGGCTTGTTCCGAAACTAACTTTATGATTTTTTTAGGAT
>JBKGYG010000109.1:0-2754 GCA_046546235.1 Eubacteriales bacterium
ATAATAATGTCAGTATATGTCAATAGAGATATAGACTTTATATTAGATCAAAAAAATTGATTTGGTCATTCTGATATTTTAATTTGTAACCTCTTATAATACTATCCATACTATAAAGTAGTCCTTGCTTTTCACATTCATTAGCAAAAATATGATATAACTTTTTTGCTTTTTTACTACCACATTTATATCTATCTCCATATTGTTGTATATATTTTAGTTTAATATTAGGAAAAAACTGATCTAGTTTATTGTAAAAATATTCTCTTTGGTTTTGTCTTAATGTTACCCCAAAAGATGGATATATAAATTTTGCGCCATTATTTTTTGCGAGTTTAATTATATTTAATATATTTTCTTTAGTATCATTTATAAAAGGTAATATTGGCATTAATATTATGCCCGAAAAAATATTATTATCAATAAGCTTTTTAAGAGATCTAAATCTTTTGCTTGATTCAGCTACATTAGGTTCTATTTTTTTGCATAATTCATCATTTGCTGTTGTAATTGTCATTTTAATAATGACTGGCGAGTGTTTTGCTATATCTCTAATAACATCTATATCTCTGGTAATTAAAGGACTTTTTGTAACAATAGATAAACCAAAACCAAATGCATTAATAAGCTCTAAGGAGTGTCTTGTAAGAAGCAAATCTTTTTCATAAGGGTTATACGGATCACTCATTGCACCAGTGCCAACAATTCCTTTTTTTACTTTGCGTCTTAAATCATTACGTATTATTTCTAGAGCATTTTCTTTTATTTTAATTCTATCAAAATTATTGATTTGATAACATGAACTTCTACTGTCACAGTAAATACAACCGTGACTACATCCTTTGTATATATTCATATTATAATCTGTTCCAAACCAAGACTTGTTTTTATTTCTAGTAACAATTGTTTTTGCTTTTATATATTCCATTTTTTCACCTTTTACTTTAACTTAAAGTTATATTAGCCACTCCCAATATTATATAAAGAAATTATTATAAAACAATCTCTATACATCACCTAAATCTAATTGTTCCAACTTATTATTTTTTGCTTTTTTATCAAAGTGATTATATCCTAAAGGGGTCACCATTCTTCCTCTAGGTGTTCTATTTATATATCCTATTTGTATTAAAAAAGGTTCGTATACATCTTCTATTGTATCAGATTCTTCTCCTATAGAAGCTGCTAGTGTATCTAAGCCAACTGGGCCTCCATCGAATTTTTCAATTATTGTTAATAACATCTTACGGTCTGTTTTATCTAAACCTATTTTATCTACTTCTAATAGATTAAGTGCATCATTTGCTATTTTACAACTTATCTCACCATCGTATTTAACTTGAGCAAAATCTCTGACTCTCTTTAATAGGCGATTTGCTAATCTTGGAGTTCCTCTTGAACGTTTTGCTATTTCTTCTGCTCCTTTATTATCAATTGGCACTTCTAATACTGTAGCTGACCTATTAACTATATGTTTTAATTCATCTGATGTATAGAACTCTAAGCGGTTAAGAACACCAAAACGATCTCTTAGAGGTGATGTTAAGAGTCCGATACGCGTTGTAGCTCCAATTAGAGTAAATCTAGGCAAATCCAAGCGAATTGATCTAGCAGCTGGTCCTTTGCCTATTATTATATCAATAGCAAAGTCTTCCATAGCCGAATACATAACTTCTTCTACTTGTCTATTAAGTCTATGTATCTCATCAATAAAAAGCATATCGCCTTCTTGAAGATTATTTAGTATAGCTGCCATATCTCCTGGCTTTTCAATTGCAGGACCTGAAGTAATCTTAATATTAGCTCCCATCTCATTTGCTATGATATTAGCTAGAGTAGTTTTACCAAGACCAGGAGGGCCGTGTAATAATACATGGTCTAATGATTCCCCACGAATTTTGGCTGCTTCTATAAATATCTTCATGTTTTCTTTTGCTTTGGATTGTCCTATATAATCTTTTAGTAGTTTTGGACGTAAACTATTTTCAATTTTTAAATCTTCATCTATAAGTTCAGTTGAAATAATTCGTTTTTCCATCTTATCACCTAATCTGGGTTAAATAATTGATAATGATTTTAATGCTATTTTAATAATATCTTCTACTGTTGTTTGTTCGTTAATATCAACTTTTCGAACTGCTTGTACAGCTTCCGTACTACTATATCCTAGTGCTGTAAGGGCTTGAATAGCTTCACTTTTAATATCTGAGCTCGTATTAGTACTTAATGCAACACTATCAGATTCCTGACTTACTGTATCTTTTAAATCTAATTTATCTTTTAGTTCTAATATAAGTTTTTGTGCTGTTTTTTTACCAATACCTGGTGCTTTAGATATAGTTTTTACATCTTCTGCAATTATTGCAAATCGGAGTTCATCAGGAGTAACAGTTGAAAGAATTCCTAAGGCACCTTTTGGCCCTATCCCACTCACCGTAAGAACTAGTTTAAATATAGATAAATCATCTCTTGTAAGAAATCCATATAATAGCATTGCATCTTCTCTTACATAGAGGTAAGTATGTATCTTCATATCTTCCCCAATAGATGGTAATTGAGGGATAACAGAAAGTGGCACTCTAATTTCGTATCCGATATTATTTGTCTCTATAATAATAATGTCATCTATTACTGTTTCAAGTTTACCTTTAATAAAAGCAAACATTCTATCACCTCAGTTAGTTAGAACATCTGTTCTTATTATACTTGAAACACCAATAAATGACAAGTAAAATTAAAACATTAAATATTATT
>JBKGYG010000110.1:0-2749 GCA_046546235.1 Eubacteriales bacterium
CCATGGTATTGGGACATGTACTAAGTCCCAATGATTTAAAAAGAAGCACTTTTTTAAAACAAGGAAAAAATATTAAGAGAAAATTAAATGTTTCTTATCATTTTATAATATCGTAGAAAATAATGTTAGGATTTGCTATTATGTTTTTGATAATATAAGGAAATAACTTTTCTATATTAATTGATGTATACAGGAAAGAGGTGCATGTTTTGCTTATAGAAGTAAAAGAGCTTACCAAAATTTATAAAGGTAAAGGTCGAAAAACATCACCAGTTGTTGCTAATGATAATATTTCTTTAGTTTTAAAAGAAGGAGAAGTATTAGGATTATTAGGACATAATGGTGCTGGTAAGACTACACTTGTTAATCAAATAGTTGGCTTATTATCGCCAACAAAAGGTGATATTTCTTTAATGGGTGAATCCGTAACGGATGATCCAAAGAGGGCACGTTTTATGTGTTCAGTTCAACCACAAGCCCAAGTTCCATTGTTAAACTTAACTCCTGCTAAAGCAGTTACTTTAATGGGTAAGATGCGAGGAGGTAGTGAAGAGGAAGTTAATAAGCGTATGGGTTCTTTATTTAAATCACTAGATATTGAACAATGGGCAAAAACCCCAGGTTATAAACTATCTGGTGGAATGAAGAGACTTACAGCATTTTGTATGGCAGTAGTAAGACCTGGTAAAGTAGTCATCTTAGATGAACCAACTAATGATATTGATCCAGTTCGGAGACGTTATCTATGGAATGAAATACGTAATCTAACGAAAGGTGGTACTTCAGTTATATTAGTTACACACAATGTTCTTGAGGCTGAAAAAGCTGTTGATAGAGTAGCAATACTACATAAAGGAAAACTTCTAGCAGAAGGTACCCCATCAGAAGTAAAACAAACAGTTAAAAGTCAGTTAAGATTTGAAGTTAATTTAGCAGTAGGGACTGAAGACATTGATACGCCTTCTTGGGCTATTTCAGAGAGAAAAGGAAAAGGACGAAAAACATTTTCATTAGAAGCTTCTTCCGTTACTGAAGCCATCAAGTGGGCGCAAGTACAGACAGAAGAAGGTAATATTCTTGACTATACCTTATCTCCAACTACTCTTGAAGATGTGTATATAAAGCTTACAGGCGGGAAGACAATTGAGGATGAAGATGTTGTAGATGATAAACTTCAACAGGATAAGATAGGGGGTGCTAGATAATGACTGCTATAAAGCAATTTAGATATGTTTTTGCTTGGCAATTACAAAAGAACTTAGGTTTTTTAATATTTTCTTTATTAATTCAAGCATTATTATCAGCTGGAATTGTCATTGGTTTTACATATTTATTAGGTAATCCAGAACCTAGAATTGTATTATATTTAGCAACTGGAGCTCCAACACTAATGATGATTACTACAGGTTTAGTTATAGTTCCTCAACAAATAGCTAGTGCTAAGTTAGGTGGAGAACTTGACTTTATAAGAACTTGGCCAGTAAGACGTGGGGTGATAATGGTAACAGATGCAATAATTTGGTTGTTAATAACAATACCAGGAATAGCATTTGCAGCCTTTGTGGCACATATATTATATGAGCCGGGTTATGCAATAAGTCTTACAATAATACCGTCAGTACTATTAACAGGACTATCTGCTATTGGTATAGGTTATGGACTTGCATATATTTTACCTCCAATGGTAACTATGGTTATTTCACAAGTGCTAGTTTTTGGGACTCTTATGTTCTCACCAGTAAATTATCCGATGGAGAATCTTCCAGAATGGTTACAAGCTGTACATAATGTGTTACCAATACATTCTATGGCTGAAGTTATCAGAGCATCCTTAGCTAAGAATACTTTTACTGCTGATGCTAAGCATTATATAATTTTATCAATTTGGTGTGTTGTTGGGTTTATGATATCTTTGAAGTTGTTAAATAAAAGGTAAATAAAAAGTCATAGCAGAATGTACTACAGCGGAAGAATTAGCAGGGTTAAATAAATTAGAAAATGTTAATTTGATCTTCCAAGGACAAAAATTATTATTAGCATAAGATATAATTTTAAATTTAATAAGCTCTCTACTAATGTATAGTTTAGTAGAGGGCTTTTATGAAGTTTTGAAAATATGCAAATGTTTAACCCCTTAATGCTATATTTTTATAAATAAATTCATTTGGAACATAGTGAAAAAACTAAGCTATGAGATAAATTGGATAAATAGTCCGGATATGCCAAGAAATGTGTATTATAGTGATGCAATGCTAATTGGGTTAGTGTGTCTAACAATCTCAATAACTTGTTTGTTATTTACTCTATCTCACAAGAAGATAAAGAATACAAATATTATGCTATCAGGACTTATTTGGTGGACAATATTAGGTGGATTATTTTCTTTTATTGCAAAAGGGATGAGTTATGTCTTTGTTCTACCAGTTATTTTTATAAGTATTGGATGGATTATCAATATAAAAGTACATAAAATAAATAAAAGGGTAAAGGATATAATACTTTTTATTTCCACTGTACCTGTTTTAATAATATTTATACCAATAATATGGAGTGCTTCAACTGCATTAGGGATGAATAGAGTACCTTACATAATGATTTTAATTGTGTTGATTATATCCCTTGTATATAATTCAATAGATGTTCTTATGGAATATAAGAAAATGTTGATAATTGGTGTTCTTATATTAGGATTAGGTTTTATTGCAAAAGATATAATAACATATAGATTTACTGAAGATAATCCAAAACC
>JBKGYG010000111.1:0-2725 GCA_046546235.1 Eubacteriales bacterium
CCCTAATAGTTTCCTGCTATTTTATTTTTATAGGGAAATCACTAAAGGGAGAGTGATAAAAATGAATATAGGTTTGATTGACGCTGATTTATTAGACAAGGGAACAAGGTTTCCTAATTTAGCACTAATGAAAATTAGTGGTTACTACCAAAATGAGGGTTATACAACCAAATTAATCAATTATCAAGATATAGGAAGCTATGATAAAGTATTTATTTCAAAGGTTTTTAGCAATACTAACATACCTGTTAATTTAGATTTTTATTCAAATGTTGAAAAAGGTGGCACAGGTTTTGATTTTGATAAAGATAAAACGCTGCCTGATGATATAGAACATTCAATGCCTGATTATAAACTATATAAAGAATACACAGATATAAGCGAATATTATTCTAAACACTCAATAGGTTTTACTACTAGATATTGTTTCAGAGGGTGCAGTTTTTGTGTTAATAGAAATAAAAAGAAGGTTGTTAGGTGGTCGCCAATAAGCGAGTTTCATCATAAGCACAACAAATATATAACACTATTAGATGATAACATACTAGGTCATAAAGATAGAGTTGATATTTTAAAAGAATTGCAAATTTTGAATATACCCTTTGAATATAAGCAAGGATTAGATCTAAGATTAATGAATGATGAAATAGCCTATATTCTTAATAATAGTAAGTATGCAGGTGAATTTATATTTGCCTTTGATAGCATAGAAGATAAAAAAATAATCTTAGATAAATTAAAATTATGGAAAAAATATAACAAGACAAGAAATAAATTTTATGTATTATGTTCTTATGATAATAAAAACAAATATAGTGATGATTTTTGGATTAACGATATTATTAACACTTTTGAAAGAATTAAGATATTAAGCAAAGAAGAATGTTTGCCTTATGTAATGAAATATAAAAAATATGAAGAATCACCCTTTAGAGGAATGTATATAAACATTGCTGGTTGGTGTAATCAACCATGGTTATTTAAGAAGATGACATTTAGACAATACAGTATTAAAAAGTCTCCTGGGGGTTCTTCTGAAAGGTATATGAGAAACTTTGAAGCCGAATATCCAAATATAGCAAAGGAATACTTTGATATGAAATATGAAGATTTAATAAAAACTGATTAATTTAACCCTGTCAATTCGATAGGGTTTTTGTTTTTTAGAATTGCCCCTAATGTCTTAGGACTAAGGGTTATAAGGCAGGATGTGTCCTGTCTTTATATGCAGGGGTAGCATAACGGTAATGCAAATCACTTGTAATGATTAGATTAAGAGTTCAAATCTCTTTCCCTGCTCCAATGTTTCAATTTTAATTTAATACTGGCAGAGATAGTCAGAGATTAGCTATCTTTGATGAATTACAGTCAAACTCCAAGCTGTTTTCTCTGCCTTAATCAAATTGGAGTAAATATCAATAGGAGTGTGGTAAATATGGAAAAGCAAGAAATAAGCAAGAAACAATTAAAAAGGGGATTGAGAAGATTGGCCGGAGGTAGTCCCGCTAAAGACAGGAAAGAAAGTATATCTTCAATATTAGGGTTTCATAATACAAGTTTCCCGGTTATTAAGTGTCATGTAATGCCCTTGGATGGTTCGCATGGGGGCGATATAACATTAGACTTGGAAGATATAACGGATTTTTTATGGGATTCGATTTACAAAGACGAATTTAAAAATTATAACCTTTATGACTGGCTGCAAGCTAAAGTACACTATGATGATTTTATAGAGGTATATTCAGACCCCTTAAAAATTGTTAAATTCAAAATGAATCGAAGTGTAAATGAAAAATTATATTTTCAAAATGTAGTTAATCCTTTGGATCTATATAATACGTTGAATGAACTAACACAAAGAAACTTGAAAGATTTTCTACCCAAAGCAACAGAAAATTATAATAAAGCTATTAAGTTAAAGAGAGGCCTGCCCAAAGAGCTAAGTGAAAAAACCAAGTCCAAAACGGTTAGCGGAGTTGTTTATTTACTAGAAAGAACAGATAAACCTCAATATAAAATAGGTGTTACAACTAATATGGAAAGACGATTAAATCAATTAACTCCTAAAATGCCTTTTGAAGTAATAGTAGCTAATAAGATAAAGAGTAATGATATATATGGATTAGAAGCTAAACTTCACAAAAAATATAAAGATAAACATATAAACGGTGAATGGTTTGCTTTAGATAAAAAAGATGTTGAATATATCAAAAGCATAGAGGGTGACTTCTAATGAAACCTCTAACAGTAGGAAGTTTATCAGGAGCTGATTAAAATAGCAAATTGGGATGAACATATATCAATACAGCATATCCTAAACATCATAATATCAAAATTAACACTTAATCCTTTAATATTCATTATAGCAGGAATCATTCAACATTTAATAATAGATAATCTAATAAAAGAAAGGCCAATAAATATATTCAATAGAACATATAAAGATTATATAAGCCTTATATTAGCCATTCTAGGCATTTGCATAGCTTTTAATGTTAATACACCTTTGACCTTTAAACTAGGTCTAATATCAAGCCTGACACCTGATATTTTAGAAGGATTAAGATTAATAATAAGTAATAATGCTAAAGACTTATGGTATTCAGGAGATAGTCAAAGATTCCATATAAATTTAGATATTAACTGGATAGATACCAGGGATAACTTTAAATTAGATATTTCAAGGAGAATAGCTTTGATTATAGTTAGTTTAATAATTATGGGG
>JBKGYG010000112.1:0-2709 GCA_046546235.1 Eubacteriales bacterium
TTGAATATGTTTATTGGCCTTTCTTTTATTAGATTGTCTATTATTAAGTGTTGAAGTATTCCTGATATAATAAATATTAAAGGATTAAGTGTTAATTTTGATATTATTATGTTTAGGATTGATTGGATTGATAGGTGTTCATCCCAGTTTGCTATATTAATCACCCTTAATTATTCTTTGAATTAAATTAACAGCCATATCTCTTTCTTCTTGTGTAGTATCATCAGCGTGTATATAATGCTCTAATACCTCTGTTAATATGTCTTGTTCTTTTTCGTTATAATTTAAAGTTTTCATCATTTTCCTCCTTTAACTTACTTTCACTTGTAATTTTTCTTTAAATAATTCTTTAAAAATGTATTCTAAGACATTGACTACTATTGAATTCCCAGCCATCTTATACATTTGGCTATCTGACCTATTTTGACCGTTGTAATATTTATTCTCTAGGGTTTTTCTTGCTTTGAAATAGTCTTTATCATCAAAACCCATTAATCTGAAACATTCTAACGGGGTTAATCTTCTTATTCTTAATTGATATGTTTTGTTGTTATATACTAAATATAAACCCGTCTTAGCACCTTTACCGCCACCCTCTGCTTGTCGAGTACAAGCTAAGCCGTCTACAGAATAAACTCTGTTGGCTTGTGAATATTCACCATTAGGATTTAATTCCAATTTCCCATCTTTAAAGCCACCTATATTCTTTATTTCTAATATTTGTGAATGTGCTGCATGATTATCCATGCCTTTATAATAAGAAGCGGCTAAACAATTAGATATATCATCTTCTTTAATCCTTATATTTCCTCTATCCCTCAAACATATCTTTTGCATTTCTAATACCGCATTTTGGTCTTGATTTCTATTCAAACCTCTATAATCAGAACTATTTAAAGCGTGAGCTACGCCTATTTCTTTTTTAATACCTTCTTTTCTGTTATAGCTTATTAACACTCCATGTCTATCCTGGCTAGTTAAAGTAAACATATCTTCATTATTCTCTTTAAATCTTCTGCCATTCTGCCTTTTATCTAATCTTTCTGGAGTAATACAGGGATTAATGCCTATTTCCTCAACCGTTAATTCTTTTAATAATTCTCTAGTCTTTTTATCATCAATATAATACTTTTCATCAACTTCATTTTCTAATACATCTCTTAATACTTTAGGTTCTATATCAATTACATTTTGATTAAATAGTGATTGCTGACCTTCTAAACTACTTATAGGAAAACAAAAGCCAGTATCTATGTCTTTCCTGATGCTGACTACAAATATTCTTTCTCTATTTTGAGGTATTCCCCAATGTTTAGCATTGATAACTTTGGAGTAATTTTTATATCCCAATTCTCTTAAAGTTTTCTTATATTTTTTGAAGTTGTGAATATGTTTATCACTTAGTACATTCTTTACATTTTCCCATATTACATATTTAGGTTTGGTATGTTTAATAATTTCAACTGTATTCCACATTAGACTAGATCGAGTATTAGTACCTTTATCTGCTCCTTTTTGTTTACCTGCTATGCTAAAGTCTTGACAAGGACTTCCATGAGTTATTAAATCAACATAAGGTAAACTATCTATATCTATTTTAGTTATATCGCCTAAATTAAAGGATTCATCTATATTGTGTATAGCTGAATAAGCTGTACTTGCATATTTATCTACTTCGCAGTAATATTCTAATTCATAATCTATATTAAGTCTTTCTAAAGCTCGTTCAAATGCTCCAATACCTGAAAATAAACTTCCTACTGTTAGAGGTTTCATTAGAAGTCACCCTCTATGCTTTTGATATATTCAACATCTTTTTTATCTAAAGCAAACCATTCACCGTTTATATGTTTATCTTTATATTTTTTGTGAAGTTTAGCTTCTAATCCATATATATCATTACTCTTTATCTTATTAGCTACTATTACTTCAAAAGGCATTTTAGGAGTTAATTGATTTAATCGTCTTTCCATATTAGTTGTAACACCTATTTTATATTGAGGTTTATCTGTTCTTTCTAGTAAATAAACTATACCTTTGGTAGTTTTAGACTTCTTTTTCTTTTGGGGCATGTTACTTCTTTGCATTTGCAAAAACTCTAGAGTTATATTATAAACTTCATTTGCTCTAGGCAATATACCACTTTCAATTATTTTATTAGCGGTATAATCGTTCAAACAGTCTAAAACCAACAAAGGTGGGAATGGAGGGTAAACATATCTTTTATTTTTATTATCGAGAACATAAACATGTCTATTATTTTTCGAGTAATTTAACAAACCTACAACGCTTGAGTATGCTTCTATAAAAATGTCATAAGTTACATCTTTAAATAATTCATGAACAATTATATCTGAATTGTAATCTTTGTTTTTAAGTTGATTCCACATTACACTTGTTAAATCTGTTATTTTTCTACTATAATATCCATTTCCATTTAAAGTCAATTCATATCTCTGTAAATCAAACTTACTACCCAACTCATTTAAAAAACCTTCTAGTTCATCATAAGTAATTGTAATTGTTTCTTTTTCTTTGTTCATATTTACCACACTCCTATTGATATTTACTCCAATTTGATTAAGGCAGAGAAAACAGCTTGGAGTTTGACTGTAATTCATCAAAGATAGCTAATCTCTGACTATCTCTGCCGGTATGCAAAATAAAAACCCTATCGAATTGACAGGGTTAAATCTATATCTTATCAAA